>CAZGSG010000071.1:0-22683 GCA_964528095.1 uncultured Terrimonas sp. | reverse complement strand
TTAGACAGGATTTTCCTGCTCAAAGAAAACGGAACGGATATAAGGCTTACAGACCCTGAACCTTCATGGAGCGTGGAAGCGGTGATGAACTTCTATGCCAATACCTATCCAGTACTCACCACCGCCAAAATATCCGCACCACGAATTGAAGATGATACGGTGCAGTATCGTTTTGAAAGCGTCATGGGAACAAAAGGTTAATCTTAAAATTTAAAGCAATGGAATATGCAACACAATATTATATCGGGCATCATTCAAATGCCCCAAAAGCAAAGGCAAAGAAAACTCTACAAGCAGTTGGGAGAGTTCACAGCATGGGTACAAAGGACAAAAGATGCACACGAAATAAGCAAGGACAAACGGAAGTCAGTACCACAACAGATGTTGCCAATGGTTTTTTAAGAACCACCTTCCTGCCTAAACTGGAGGCGATGAAAACGGTACAACCTGCTACGGAAGTGGAGAAAATAGAAACTGATTTTTATTGCTCCCTGTGTGCAGTTGCCAGGCATTACAACGGCTTCGAGCCTATGGATACAAGGACGTTTGGCTATCCCTACAATATCGCCCTTTCTGTATGGGAAGTGGATAACCATTTAAAACGGAACATTAGAAACTGGAATTGCTTGCGTTTGGTACAGGACGATAAGGGAAAGACCTTTTTTATAAGCGAGGAACAATACAATACTGGAACAACCTTGTTTTATATTCCCGTTATACCGTTATATAAAATGCTCAAAGACCCGAAGACAAAAAGAGCAGCCCGATTATTATTATCCGTATTTGCTTATCTGTATCATGTAGCTGATATACCTTATTACAGGCAGGAGGATGCTTACCTCTATTGGCAATACGAAATGATTGCCGATTGGATTGAACAGGACGATGAAGCAGAATTGGACAGCCGTAAAGAGGAATTAAAGGTTGCTCAATGGTGCGGTGAAAAGATGGAGCAGAAAATATTCAACCGTAAAAACCTTGATGTGTTTGCAGAACGGATAAAGGCATTTATACCTACAAACGATTTTGAACAGGAGTGCCTGAATGTAGCAAAGGGAATGTTTGCACTTTATACTGATTATCCTGCAACAACGGTTTTCCAAAACGCAAAATATGTACAGGATGAAGAAGAACAGGAGGACGAAGTAATTGCAATGAGGAAATATATCTCGTTTATAGCCGATGTAAAGGGATGGCTATATGAAACGGTTGCTGAAAGTGTAAACAATGAGTTCAATGAATGTGGTACAACAGAAGAACCTACCATATTAAAAAAGTTTAACGGTACAGCAATCACCGATTGCAGTCTTGAATTTGAAAACAGGTTATTCCCATTGATAGACGATTTATGTTACCTGCTGAATAACGATTAAAATAATTACTATGAAAGATGTAATGGAAAATATCGGCAAACTTTACCATCCTAAAACGGCTTTGGTATTTTATGAAGCAAAAGGAATGAATGTAGAAGTCTATGTAGAGTATTTTGATATGGATAAGAATGGTAGTCCCATTAATGCACATCCCCTAACCGTTAAGGAAGCACAGCGTTTATCAAAAGCACTGGACACAACGGGCGAAAGGAACAAGGCTTTTCTGAAACCTAAAAGCATTATCGCTGCAAATATCCTTTACACAGACCCATCTGAAAACGGCTTTGTGATGTGGTTTACAAAGGCGACCTGTAAAAATCTCTTTTTCGTTGAAGGGTTAGGCATTTCAAATGGTAATGCGAGCGTACCCGCATTACTTTGGATAGCCAACAAAGAAAAGCTGTATATCTATGCCCTGAAAAGTGACAGGAGGCCGACCGAAACCACACCACTTTATCATGCTCCGTTTTTCAATGTCTATGTAGAAGGAAATGTATGTATGGGTACGGTGGATGTCAATATCAGGAGGTCAGCGTCATTAGAGGAATTTACAGCCGCATGGGAAGCCTATTTCTTTAACAGCTATTTCAGTCACCTGATGCAAAATCATAACCCCATACACGGTAACTGTGTGAGCCTATGGAAGAAGCTGCGGAAGACTGGAGAGCCATTTCCGAAAGAGGTATTGAAAAAGACAGACAGGACAATAAAAAATATACTACGATGAAAACGGACAAAATAAAAGTGCATTTTACAGACAACGACCTGATTGCCCCAACCAACCCCATTGAGGTAAACCTGATAGGGGCTGGAGGCACAGGTTCAAAGGTGCTAACCGCATTGGTAGAAATGAATTACAGCCTGAATGAATTGGGACATGCAGGGATAGCGGTGAGGCTTTGGGATGATGATATAGTAACAGATTCCAATTTAGGCAGACAGCGGTTTGCTGAATGTGAGGTAGGACTATATAAGTCCGTTGCCCTGATAAACCGTTCCAACAGATGGGCTGGCACGAACTGGAAAGCTGAAACCACAAAGTTTGAAAGGGATAGTTTGGACAGGTTGCCCGAACATGCACAGGCAAGTATTTACATTTCCTGCGTTGATAGCGTAAAGGCACGATTTGAAATAGCTGAGATACTTAAAGGACTGAATAGTTACAGGGCATACCGCAATCAAGCCAAATATTGGATGGATTTCGGCAATAGCCAGTCCACAGGGCAGGTGCTACTATCCACTATCGGCAGTATCAAGCAACCAAAGTCTGAAAAATATCAGGCGGTGGCAAGCCTGCCATTTATTACAGATGAATATGGCGAACTGCTGAAACGGTCTGAAGAAACAGATAATACCCCAAGCTGTTCACTGGCTGAAGCATTGGAAAAGCAAGACTTGTACATTAATTCCTCCCTTGCCCAAATGGGTTGCTCCCTGCTATGGAACCTTTTCCGCAACGGAATGACCGAAAATAAGGGCTTCTTTCACAACCTTGCCAACTTTACCACCCAACCGATAAAGGTCGCCTAAAGCCCCTCCCAGGCGGCGCATCGGCATTCCTTTCCCCGTAGGCGGAACACCGCTGCGCGAAGAAGCGGTGCAGCCACTTATGCAAAACCGTCCTCACTACCTTTTAGTCCGTTCATCCGTTTCCGCATAACAGACTGCGGCATTATTAATCATCTATATTACTGGAGATGGTCTTTCTTATTTGAGGCTGCAATTATGTATTTGTAAATTCTTCAGTTCTTGCTTTCTATGAGCATCTAAGATTCCTCTTCTTCATCTGATTTTGTAGCCCATTCCAGATGTTTTATTATACCTTTTTGTAGGCTCAAAAGGAAAGGTATTCCTTCGCTTCTCACTATGCTATTGGGATTGCAAATCTCCAGAAGAGTGCTTAAAGAATTAGCAAACCAGGCATAATTTCCTCTAAGTGGAGGGATTGCCTGCACATTCAAATACCTGATAGCACCAATAAGTATCTCATCACCATCCGGCAAACCCTCCACTTGATAATAATTTTGATTTGCGATTTCAATAAACTTATTGGTCATTTCATTTAATTCAGAAATATCTTCTGGAAGCCTTTCAATAGGAGCCGAATCCTTATCCCACATCAAGTCTTCCGCTAACATAAAGCAAACCTCAAGTAATTTGTTCTCGTCCATGTTATACTTTTAAATCATTACGATTGTTAGAGATTATATTTATGCGTCTGGGAGCTTTATCTAAGCATTTACTCTGGCATACACCAGCGGTACTATTCCTCGTAATAATTGAATTGCTGGTGACAAAAGCATTTCCTGATATTGATGCAGTCCCTTTTCTCCGTGAACAATGTTACACCGGATTGAATAAAGCGTTTTCATTAAAGCAAGGATTTTTGTCGCAGGCACTGCTGATTGCAATCCATTGATAAGTTGTTGGTCGCGGTTGGGCTGCGGTGTTCCTCTATTCAGGTCAATATTGAAATGAGGCATCGCCTGATATAATGCCTGGATTTGGTTGTCAAGTCCTTGCTGTGTTAAATAATGGGCAATAGCAGCAGCTCCAAGAAAATCAATTGTAAAAGTAGTAGCTCCCGCTCTGTCACCAACTTGTTCTCTCGCATTACCAGTTTCCTGAGCTTTTTTTATCGGAACGATATTGTACAGGAAGTTATAGTTGATAAATAAGGTTACGTATTTATCAATAAGGCTGGCAACATCCTCATCTACTATATTATCGGCTTTCTGAAGCCACCTGTTATAAAAATCCTGTTGATCTGGTGATAGCATATTTTAGATTAATTTGATGCTTTCAAATCTACGGCAATTCACTCCAATGTTGTAAGATTCTGTTCTGTAAATCTGAGAATTGCGTCGGTACTTGGTAATGGTAGTGTGAATTAATTATTTAGAACAAAATATTATATTTTGCAACAGTCTATTCAAACCCTGTAAAGAAATTGTCTGATGAATGATATGTCACTTTTTGAAAAGAAAGAAAGAACATTAGATGGGCCTGCTAAATACAACGTAGATACCTATCAGTACTATAACGATAGTGCCAGGCAAGACATGGAAGTTATAAGACAGTTACTTGAAAAGTGGTTTTCGCATTATCCCGATGATGAAAAGCAAGACCTAAAGACACGATTTCAAGCCTCATTTGATGCCGCATTTTATGAGTTATATATCTATACACTATTCACGAAGCTGGGATTTTCATTATCAATACACCCTGATATTCCCGGCACATTAAAACGTCCGGATTATCTTGCTACAAAAGATGGGGAGTTTCTATTTATCGAGGTTAAACACATGACAATGCGATCCCAAGATGAGCGGTCGCTTGAAAGGAAAAAGAATACACTTCTCGATTCGTTGGATAAAATTGATGCATCGAATTTTTTGTTGAAACTGGATGAAATCGTTTTCAAAGATAACAGCCAGCCAAGTGGAAAAATGATCGTCCGTTATTTTAACCAAGCCATTTCATCGTATGATCCTGATATATATACAGACCTTTTAAGTCAACGTGGATTTCAGGCAATGCCTAAAATTGTATATGATGATGATAAAGTCAAAATAGAGTTGCAGTTAATTCCAAAATCGCCATTACATCGTGGAACTAATTCCCGTTCCATTGGCACTCATCCGATCGTTACCCAAATAGGTAATGATAGCGAGGATATAATTACTGCTTTGGAATCAAAAGCTACGCGCTATGGAGCATTAAATGCTCCGTACATTATTTGTCTAAATAAGCAGAGTATTTCTCTTGATATTATAGAAGTGCAGGAGGCGCTATACGGCTCATTGCAAATTTCTTGGCGTGATATTCCTGACAACCGGGATGAAAGATTAGAGCTTTCAGGAAATGGTTTTTTTGGTTCAAAAAATAATCCCAAGTTTACAAGAGTGTCAGGAGTATATATTACCAACGCCAATACGGCTAATTTAGCCACTACTGTAGATCACGCATTCCGACACAACCCATTTGCACAGTTTCCGACCTATATGGTAATTGACAAGCCGGTGCAAGAATTGTTGAGCATACCTCTTGATTACCCAATGCCATCTAAAATCTGATTCTATGACAGACGCCGAATTGATGGTTAGAGCATCCATTCAAGTTTTTCTGGCAAAAGCAGATTACCCCAAGCCAGAAGGTTTTGGTTCTTGCTGTGTAATCGTTTACCAAAACCGAAGGTTTTTTATTTCAGTTTCGCACGTTACTGATGCAGAAGGATACACCACTTTTTTAGAGACTAATCAACCATTTGATAAGAGGGGGCCAATCATTCAACCCATAGGAGGTATTTGTTACTTCGATCAGATAAAGGTAACGAAAGACATGTCTCTGGAGGACTTTGAATCGGTATTACAGCAAGGCAAAAGATTGGATATTGCGTTTGCTGAAATTAAACATAATATAGAGCTGCTGCAACCTGAAATGGATTTTAAAGCATTTAAGGTGGAAGCGTCAACAAAGTTGCCGTTGTTTATGGAGGATGCTGCTATGCCAACCAAAGACGAACGGTATGGTTTCTTTGGAAAAGTTAGGCATAGCTATAATGGAATACAACTTTCCATGATACCAACCTTGAAACATAGTTTAAAGTTCCATCGCACTAAAGGAGAATTTTATATGTTCTTGGCTCCCCAGATAATATCCGATAGCGAGGATTATGAAGGATGCAGTGGTGCGCCTATTTTAGATAGTCAATGCAGAATTGTGGCTCTTGCCTGCGCAGTACACACTGGTACCAGGATTATTTATGGGTTCCCGATTCAAAAGTGTAAGGAATTATTAGACTACGCACTGCAAACTGGTATGCTATAGTGTCGTATCTTAAATATTGAAAATCAGCATATTGTATTGTAGTATTTTGAGTGTATTTTTTATTTAAAGTTCGCACAACAGCTTTAAATCCGCTAAAAAGTGGTTCGAGTTTTGTACCACAGGGTTCACTTATTAGGAACTAGGTCGCTGATTTTCAGCGACCTTCCTTTTTTACTCTATAAAGGACTGTTTTGCCTCCGGTAGTTGACTTAATCATTTATGCGATGGTTAGGGGTTATAAGGAGTTACAATTACTTTGTAAGATTTACCCAGCGTTTGAGAGTTCATTTTTTGAACGGTTCTGTTTGCTATAAAATTGATTTCGGGAGAAAGCGGAATTTCGTATAATGGCGTCATTTCGGTGGTTACGCCGGGGCATATCCATTGAAAACTGAATAATTTTTTCTGAACCGATGGTAAAAAATTAAAAAATATTTCAGGTGGGTAATCTTTACTTTTTGAATAGCCCGCATAAGCATCCGTCAGGTTTATCCAACCTTCACTGGAAGAAGTTGAAATGTTCATGATGCACCCTGCCCTGGCCCTTCCCCGTTTAGAAATTGCCGGAGGATAGTTTTGGATATTTGTAAGGGACATGTTTTGGGGATGAAGCCATACATAAAAACTTGCACTGTCGGTTATTTCATTCCCCATTGCCACTCTGAATTCCATTGTATGAATAACAGTTACTTTATACACATCATATACAAGTATGCTGCAGGATATTCTTCGTAACTGCCCTTTTCTTTTACCTGAAAGAATTTTAATATCAACGCTTACCGTTACCGGATTTCCTTCAGGAATCAGGTAATCCGGGGCTATATAAGTTGCATGAGATACCATTGTATGTGCAACTTTATCAGTTTCTTCATATACACTTAAATATCCAAGCACTTTACTCCCCATGTGGGTGTCATTTACATACCAGTAATTTTTTTGCCCCTGCCTGAAATAGGGTTCAATAGATACATCAAACTTGCTGAAGAACTCCCATATATTTATACGGACCTGTTCCCTTACACAAATGCGTCTCTTAGCCGGTTGTAAACGCATCATGTACACATTTGAGGCACCGGAAAAGTGGTGAATAAATCCTTTCAGTGTCCTTGATGTACTATCCCAATCGTCATAATTTACAAAAGTCCATTTACCATTTTTGCTCTGTATAGCAAGACCCATTAAATCCGGCGGGCAGATTGCCGCCTCTTCGTCGGTGTAGTGAAAAATAATTTGTACCGGCTTTTTAAATGTAATGCCTGATGGTTCAAACCAATAAGATTTGCCCGCGCCGTTTGGTGCAGGATTAGTGGTGGGCTGTATGCTGATGTCAGTAGGGGCAGTAAGTGCACCGGCAGGAAAAAACAATTCTATTCGGCCATCTTCAGAACTAATTTTTCCTCCAGGCACTCCGACTTTTTTACTTGACACAACACCATCAAATGCTCCAATAGCAGTGGAGTATGATTGCTGAAGCAACTGTAGAGATGAAGTATCGGGCTGGCCGGCTGCTGAGATTGAAACTACCAGTAATGTAAACAGCAATAATTTTTTCATAGCAGAAGATTTGGGAAAAATTATTAAATAAGAAGGCTTTACAGTTTTTTCTTAATCAATTCTATGCTGATGTTATCAAAACAAACGACCCTGCCTTTTTTTCCTGAAGGCGCAAGTCCATAAAAAACGATACGCAATGAATTTGCTTTGGCAGGAATGGTGAGGGTTTTCTGAAAAACATTCCATCTCCCCTTTCTGGAGGGAAGGTATGATACCCAGGGTTTGCCCCGTAGCCCGTCTTTTATTTCATTTTGATAAAACTCCCCTTCAATTTTTGTTCCCTGTGTATCAGCCAGAATGTAATAATAAAAGCTAATCTTTATTTTTCTTAGTTCAAATGAATCCGGCAGGCCAACCATCAGCCTTATTATATTATTACCAATATAGCCGTTGTTATCGGCGCACAATACATACTGATGGCCTCCTTCAGCCGGTGCGATCCGCATTTTTTGTACATCATCAATATGCCAATTTCCAGTCACAATCTGCCAGCAGGAATCCATTTTATTGTTTTCAAAATTGGCAGAATAAATAGTTTGTTGTGCCCTTGTGGTTAACGCGGAAAGGCAGGCAATAAAAAAAATATTTATTTTCATCTACAGTAATTTGAAATGCTTTACTTGCTTTCTTTTTCCCACACAGACTCATTCTCTCCATAACTATCTTTTTTTAGCATATACATCCGCTCCTTCCATCCTTCGCCGCCATGATTTACTTTTGCAAACCGGATGGTTACCTGTTCGGAATTGAGAGCCCCTCTTCTTTTAATTGTCAGCAAATTGTCCGAAACAGCGTAACTGCCATCGCCTTCAAAAGGATAAGCCTTGTTGTAGATATATTTATAATACATATCAGAAGTAGTGGTCGAAGAACCAAGCCCACCGCCAAACTGATAGTGCCCATTGGCGGCAAAGGCATAATCGCCAATGGCAATGCCCACCGTATTTAACTTCCATAACCCGATGATGCGTTGTGAATTTTCCTGCTGGGGGTTTTGAGTAGCCGGTCTATTTCTTATATTGAAACTGTTTATAAATCTGCTACATGTATTATAATTTTTGTAACACTCATCATGCCCCAGCATGCCGCTGTTGTGACGTATGGATATAATTACTATCTGAGCTCCGGCCTTTACTACCATTGCCGCACCTTCTTCCAGATTGTACTGTCCCTCAGTATTTGTTCCCGACATAGCTGCTTCTTTAACGAAATACTCCTGACCTTTAGGCAAAACCCCTTTTACGAGTGTAAATTTTCTACTTCCTGTATTTTGATAACTCCATCCTTTGTACATTAACTCAAAAGCAGCATTGGCATCCTGCTCCGGATTGCCGGAGGATGGCTGGGGCACCAGGATTTTTATTGAACAGCCGGAACGCGGATTAATAAAAGAGAGATGGTCTGTATTTTTTTTCACCGCCCATTTTTCAGGTGCAACAAAATCATAGTCGTTTAATGTAACGCTGCTATTTCCAGCGTTTACTGTTCCGGCATTATTGCCGTTTGTCGCGTTCTTGTCAATGTTATAATTTTCAAAAAAGGTTTCAAGAGTTTTTGAATAATCACCTCCGGCGGTATTTACCTGAACCGAAATCGTCTTATTAAAACCGGTTAAGTTCACAAGTATTGTTTTGTAAGAAATCCCTTCCTTTCTCACATTAGCTGTGCCGGTGATAACAGTCCACCCATCCGGGGTCTGCTGTGTTTGTATTACCGGCTTTACTTTTGCTTCTGTTTTAGCTGTTACCAAATTTTGCCATGCAGTGTTAAAGTTTTTACCGGCTGCGGTTTTACAGCTATTACCAGGGCATAAAATTATTTGACAAAAACGGGTAAGTCCATTTTCTGTGTTAGAATCAAAAAAAGAAAGCGTGCCGTTTGATTCCGTTCGTATCCACCCTTGCGGGGGCGTAAATGTTGCTATGTCAAACTTTTCTTGCTGTGCATGCAGTGTTGTTGCCAATAGTAACAATGCAATAGATAAGTTTCTTTTCATATTATTACTTTATCATCGATTTTAATTTTTGTAATGGAAAATCGGTTTCAAATTTTTCCTTTACATACTTGCCCACAGGTCCGGCATTCTCAAAAGACCAATATACCTGCATCAATTGAGGAACGAAGCGGGGAAGGCTGGTATCGAAATACTTTTTATTCATTGCAGACAAAACCAGTCTTTGCCCGCCGGTTGCTTCATCGCCAAATTTTCCTTTGAAGCCCCAGATGCCCGCCTTTGGATGAATAATGGCTGCCTGCCCGAGTGCTTCATCGTTTGCTGAGGAAAGAAAATCACTGATATAAAGAAGTTTTTGCCTGTAGTCTGCTTCGGATGATGAACCCGGCTTGCTGCTTTTCAAAGCTTTTTCAAACTTTCCTTTTAGTCCTGTTACATATTCCCGTTGTGTTAATGAACGCCAGGGCATTCTCCCTTTGCTTCCAATGATAACAGAATAAGACTTAAAAAATCTGGAAATTTTCAATTCATATACAGGCAGTCCATGCCATCTTCCCACCACGGGAGGAAGTTGGAAAATGGTTTTCAATACACCATCCTCCTTTATATCAAACGAATCTGCAAAATTCATGAACCACTGCAGCCTGTTTACATGTATATCAATGCCAATACCTGTTTCATCGCCTCTAACTACTTTCTTTGCTGTTTGAGAACAGTAATATTCGAAAAACAACGTTGATATACTGTAGGGAACCGGTCCATCCGGCAAATACGAATTGCCCCTGATACCACGATACCAAACCGGTGCAAAGCCATTACAGTTTTGAAATACCCGGCGTATCAATGAATAAATACTGTCTGCCTGGTTGAATATTTTTGAGTATTGATTTGGTGGAAATGTTTTATCAGGAAACGCAATATCATCTTCTTCTTTCTTCCATTGTATTTTCTGAGCGATAATGGAATCCATTTCCGGACATATTTCTGAATATTTGCTGTAATACCCGGAGAAATTTGTTTGGGCATTACCGGAGAATATTGTATTCAAAAAAAATAGGAGAAGAAACGCTTTTTTCATTTATATAAAATTCTGTTATCCTTGGCAGTAACTGTGTTTATTCAATTTAAACCGGGTGTAGTAAAGCTGATGCCGGAGTTAATGCCAAACCTATAACCTGTTTGCACACCAATTTCTCCGGCATCTTTTTTAAATGTCATGCGCTTTGTTGCCGCAACTGAAAAATTAAGCGCTGCTTTTGCATTAAGACCATAAGTCATACCGGCATCGCTGCAATTGCCTGCCGCATCAAAGGTGAAGTAGGCTGCCATCTCTGCGCCAACTTCAAACCCTGCTTTTATGGGGCCGGCTTTTTCCATTAAATCCAAACTTACTCCTGAGCCAATGGTAATAGTGGATTGCCTGGACCCTTTGAACTGTTTCTCAAACCGAAATACAATAAGTTCCCCGGCTTTAAAAGAAATTTTGTCGCAGTCAAGGGAGAGTTTTCCTACGGCAAAAGAAAATTCTATTTCTACCGGGCAATCAAACTCTTTAAGCTCGTTTTCAACCGGCCCTTCCACATCTCCGGCTTCAGTTTCCTTACAAGGCTCCAGGATTTTTACCTGTGCCAGCCGGTTTATCTTGTACAGGTAATTGTAAATGGAATTATAATAACGGACTTTGTAATCGGTTGAATCCAATGCGCTGAAGTATGGCCAGAGCAGGTAATCATCCATGTAAGTGTTTTCTATGAGCATGTTCCTGCTTTGCCATTCCTCATTGAGCTGCGCAAATCTTTCAAGGTATCTATTCTTTAACTGTTTTTCCGCTGCACAACTGTAGCTGCCTGATTTTGTCAATTGTTCATACACGTCTTCATATTCTTTTTCCAGTTGCCTGTATTGTTCCCTGTTTTCAGTATTGAATTTTTCCAGTTTTACGATATCCTCCTGATATGCAAGTGATGTTTCCGCCTCCATCACAGCTCCTAATACCTGAAATGGCCGTAAATAACTTTTGCCGCTTGATACCAGAGCCATTGTTCTTTTATTAAAATTATCTGCCCATCCGGCTCCCATATTTTTTTCAACCGCTTTTTTCAGTAAGCTGTACTTTCTTATTACCCTGTTCATCATTTGCTGGTACAATTCATATTCTTTTTTTACAGTTGCTGCTTCATCCACATTCAAACATTGCCGTGGCAGTTTGTATTTAAATTGGTTGAAATATTCCGGATATTTTACTTTTTGCTTAATAATATCCTTTATTCTGCATTTGCTTTTTAATATTGATTTTAAGCCTTTGTATGCAGCAATATTGAAGCTGCCTGTAAGAGAATTTTCAAAATATTGCTGCGCCTTTGTTTGATTTCCCTTTCCCAGCTCAATGTAGCCAGCTGTCACATTGGCTTCAGGGTGCTCTGGTGATAAACTAAGGCAACGGCCGAAATAGTATAGTGCAGAATCCTGCATGCCCAATGCTGTAAACGATTGGCCAAGATTGTTCAGCGCAATTGCATTTTGCGGAGTATGAGCAATTACTGTTCTCAAAATGGGGATGGCTTTTTCACTTAACTTGTACATATCCAGCATGGCTCCCGTATTTGTAAGAATTAAAGCATCTGTATTCTTTGCCAGAGCAGCTTTCATAATAAGAAGCAGGGCTTCTTCATTGGCTCCGTTTTGCCGGCCAAGCAGAGCGGCGGCTTCAAGTTTTACAGGGTCGTTATTCAATTTTTGAGCAATAGAATTTACAGAAGCATTTACTTCTATTGAGAATCTTTTTTTAAGTTGTTCGTTTAATGAACTGAGGTATAAATTCAGTTCTGAAACGGTAAATACTTTTTGGGGAATTGATTTTATTTTTACTGAATCAATGGGAGAAAGCCTGAAGTTTTCCATATTTTCTTCAGTTATTTTTTGGGGTTGGTTAGATATAGTGCGATTGCCGGAATTCGGGTTTTTATTTCTGCCGGCAATAGTTTTTTGTAACGAGTCGGCCTTTTTCTGCAAGCGCTTTAGGTGATCTTGCAAATCTTCAGTTGTTTTAAGAGGAGGTTGTGCATACAATTGTATGCACCTAAGCAAAAATATAAGTACATAAACGAGAAATTTCATCTTCCCTATTTACTGGTGAAATTACTCTGTGTAATGCCGGTAAGCAATAGTACGAAAGTTATATACTTCACTTGATGAATAAGCTTGCTGTAAAGTATAGGCAATAAACATCGGGGTAAAATGTGATGCCCCAAAAAAGCTGGCCTTAGTGTTTACCAAAAGCTTTAGTAATTGCTTCTGTACGGTTTTGCACATGCAGCTTACCATATATTTTATGGATATGCTGGCGTACCGTATTTACAGAAATAGAAAGATTATCTGCAATTTCCTTATACAAAAGACCTTTGGCCAGCTCCTGCAGTACTTCATTTTCCCTGTTACTCAGTTGTTCCAAAGATGCATTATCATTTTGCTGTTGCTGAAAAAGCGTAACAAGCTTCCGGGCAATATTGGCACTCATGGGCGAGCCGCCGTTATACAATTCTTTAAGTGCCGCTGCAATACCGGGCAATGTGGTGTTTTTAAGCAAATAGCCGGAAGCTCCGGCTTTTAATGCCTCAAAAACTTTTTCATCGTTCTCATACACGGTAAACATCATAAAGGCAGTTTTCGGGCATTTATCCTTTACCCGCCTTATACATTCAATACCGTTTATACCGGGCAGGTTAATATCCATAATTACAATATCCGGTTTTAACGCTGGTATGTCATACAATGCTTCTTCGGCAGTCTTGCATGTATTCAACACCTTAAAGTCCTTGTTAAGGCTAATAAAGTCATTCAACCCATCCCTTACTTCATCCAAATCTTCTACTATGGTTAGTGTAATGTTCATAAAGATGTATAAAGATGTTACCGATAGCCTATATTACCAATAGAACAAAAGTTAGTCGACAATCAGACAACCCGGGCTTTGATAGTAATTTCTGTTCCGTTATCACTTTTAATTTGTATAACGCCCCCAATATCCTGTATTCTTTTTTGCATATTGTGTATACCGTTCCTGAATGGTTTTATATCTCCGGTATCAAACCCGGTTCCGTCGTCTTTTATACTTATAAATAAAATCTTATCAACCTTTATTTGAATGACTGCAGTTGCTGCCTTTGCATGTTTTACAATGTTGTGCAGTGATTCTTTCACCGTAAGAAATATATTCCGCCTAAACTCCCCATTTACGAATAAATCCGGCAAAGACTCCTCTACAGTAATACTGCATACAATATTGTTTTGCGAGAGGTACTCAACAGCATAAGCCCGGGTATAAGAAACAAGGCCGTTCAGCGAATCATTCTTTTCATTTAACGCCCACACTATTTCTCCCATTTTATCAATCATTTCATGGGAGTAGTTCCTTATTTTATCAATATCTCCTTCTATAGGCTGCTGCCGTTGCTGTTTCATTTCTATAGCATCGCTCAAAAACTTTATCCTCGATAACCCTGCTCCCAAATCATCATGCATATCCGTTGCAATACGGGTGCGTTCCTGTTCAATAGCCTGTTTCTTTTCAAGTATGTTTTTTTGTATATCCAGTTTTCGTTTATAATAAAATCGAATTGCCATAGCTACCGTTACCAAAACAAAACCCAATGCCACCAGTTTAAACCACCATGTTTGCCACCAGAGCGGGTGAACTATGACAAGGCAGCTGATTTCATTATCAAGCCATGTTCCATCATTGTTTGTAGAACGCACTTTTAGATGATATGTGCCTGCTGGCAAACCGGAAAAGAAGATACTGTGCTGATTACCAAGATTGATCCATTCGCCGTTATTCATCTTGTAGGCATACTGAATTTTTTGACGGTCGCTGCAATTCAACAATGCAAACTCTATTGAAACAAAACGGTCATCATACCCCAGTTCAATTGTTGGTATTTTATTATTTACACCAGGTATATACTCTTTATTCAGTACTTTAAATCCGGAGAACTCAAGACTGGCATCAATGTTAGTAACAGTAATGCTGTCTGGGTGAAAAAAATCTATGCCGTTTATCCCCCCAAAGAATAACTTCCCGTCCTTATTTTTAAAACTTGCCCGCCTGTTAAATTCATGATTCAACAGGCCATCTTTAACACTATAGTTGCGAAAAGTTTTACTTTGGGTGTTGTACATTGAAATGCCGGCATTGGAGCTGAACCATATATTTCCATGACTATCTTTTTCAAGAGCATACACAATATTATCGGGCAAGCCGTCGTCTTTTGTATCATGCCTGAACAGCCCTGTTGATATATTGAATGAGCAAAGCCCCCCATTATATGCAGCCATCCATACATGCCTGCAACTATCATCCACTTCCACTGCATAAATGAAATTGGAAGATACACTGTTGGGCTTACTGCTTTCATAAGTATATTGAACGAACTTTCTCTCCACTGTGTTAAACTTTATCAAACCAACGCTGCTACCTATCCAGATATTTTTGGAGCAGTCGTCCACCGCATCATAAAAAAAACAATTGCCGTAAATGGTGTCATTATGTAGTAAAATATTCTTTACAGCTTTCTTAACCATATAAAACGCATTACCTGATTTTGTCTGAAAGATATTGGAAAGCCCGGCTGATGTTTTAGCTGTTACATGAATACTGCTACGTCCGCCTGGAGTCAGCTGGTATGTATTCTCGCCATTTAATACAATGATTTCACTATCGGTACTGCCTTTTACAATACTGCCTTCACTATACCAGCGATACCCGGGCATTACAGTCGATTTATTAACCAATGTTATTTCACCAGATTGTATATTTACTTTACCTACCTGATCCCAAATATTCTGAAACCAAATATCATTACCCGATTGCTGTAACCCCATAATATAAGTGCCAACTCCTTTTTTATTGAGGTTAAAGTTTTTAAACCCTGTATTGAGAGGAATCATTTTGTTAATGCCGCCTCCCACCGTACCTATCCACATCAAGTGATTATTATCTTCCTTTATTGCATTTATCTCAGGGTGGTTTAAACCGTTTCCGTCAGCCGTGGTAGAAAAGTACTCAGTAAGCATGGTTACAGCATCTATTTTAAACAACCCATTAGAACTCCCCGCCCAAATACTTCCCCTGCTATCTTCTGTAATAATATCAAACCGCAAGGATTCATTTTTCATTGCGCCCGGAAGTGAAACAGTTACAGCTCTATTGGCAGCCATATCAAAACGAATCAACCCTTTTTTATTGGTAGCGATCCAGTAATATCCATGCCGGTCCTGTTTTACATTAAAAACCTCGTAGTGATTTAAAAATGAAAAATCCGGCCCACCATCAGTTTTCCGTTCACATAGCTGCTTTTCAGTATTATAAAAGAAAACACCGGCATTGCTCATTACCATAAAGTTTCCTTTATTATCTCTGCAAACATTTTCAATCCGGCCAATCTCCTTCAAATTATTGTATTCATCAAAGACCGGAATTTGAGTAAATGTTTTTTTGTGCGTATCAAACAGCAGGACCTTATACTCACAAGCAAGCAGCAGATCTTTTTTATTAATAAAAAGACCATCCGAAAACTCCAATTGTTCGTTTGGATAATAGTAGCGGTTGTTCGCAAAAGTCACCGGGTCAAACTCATTGAGGCATGAGCTGCTACCTATCCAAAATTTTTTTGTGCTACTATCTTCGCTTAAAAAGAAAACGGAATTATCACCCAGTGTGTTCAACTGAAAAGGTATGTATTGAAAAACTTTAAAATTATAGCCGTCATACCTGTTTAGCCCTCCATGTGTACCTATCCATACAAATCCCTTTCTGTCCTGATGGATAAAATAAACCAGGCCTTGCGACA
Organism: uncultured Terrimonas sp.; assembly: GCA_964528095.1. Taxonomy (GTDB): domain Bacteria; phylum Bacteroidota; class Bacteroidia; order Chitinophagales; family Chitinophagaceae; genus CAZGSG01. The sequence continues at coordinate 6,124 of CAZGSG010000071.1, read as the reverse complement.
ATCCATCAGCTACACCCAATTTATCAATACGGCTGATTGATTGAGAATGAACCTTGCGGCTGCAAAGCGCACACGCAATAAGTACAATTAGCAACTTATACATATAAAAGAAACACAACTGTTTATGTAGTAACAAACAAAATTGATTTTTACTATACACTTTTTTGTTTCTGCTATTCAACAAATTTAATCATATCATTTAAGATACAAAACAGTTTCCGCGGAAAGCCTTAATTAAATTGGATGGATAGATGTTCAACCCATTTCCATCGCCAGTAAGAATTATAATGGAATGACCGTTCATGTTAAACCGCTTTTTAAAACAGTCATAAACCGGTCTCGCGATGGAGAAATTAAAACGTTGTTTGCATAAAGTAACCCTTACATCCAGGAAGAAAACACCGTCATTGCAATACACATTGGGTATTAGTCGCTACTCCTTCTGCGGGGCCCTTTCGTTTAATGCAGATACGTCAAAGTCTGGTGCGAAGGTGCTTTGATGGTTTGAATCCGAGCGGGATGACTTCCTGGGGCAAGTCAGAAATAGAATGACTTGTACCTTTTTTATGCCCTTTAATTTCCTGTCTATCAAGCAATCATCGGCTTCCAGGTCTCCTGTCAATAATAGTGCCCTGGCCTTGGACATTCTTTATTCGTATCATCGAAAAACGGGTCATTTTAGTTCACGGAAAGAAAATTTTCTAATACATCCTCCCTTTTCATAGAGACGAAACAATCTTACACATGTTGATCAATAAGTATCGCATTTCCATCCGGGTCAATGATCATAAAACTAGCCGGGCCCTGGGTGCCTTTATCTATTTCTTTATTTGCTTTTATATTTTTCTCTTTAAGCATCTGCTGAATTTCCCTAACATCATCAAAAGAATCCACCTTCTCTGCATTTTCATCCCAACCAGGGTTAAAGGTCAATATAGTATTCTCGAACATGCCATGAAATAGCCCTACCAATGCATTCCCATTTTTCATGATCAAATAATTTTTTTCTATTTCACCTGCAAAAACTTTAAATCCAAGCGCTTCATAGAATTGTTTTGAAGCCATGATGTTTTTAACATTAAGGCTGATTGAAAATGCACCAAGTTTCATAGTTTACTTTTTTTAGGTATTTAGATTTGTCAACCATAATTCCAGTGTTACTCTGTTCGCAAACTTTTTACAGGATTGGCTAAAGCGGCTTTAATAATCTGTGTACTTATTGTAATTAACACAATCAAGGTCATAAAAATCCCTGTAGCTGCAAAAAGCCACCAGTTTATGCTTGTTCGGTCGGCAAAGTTTTGCAGCCATTTATTCATGCTTAAAAATGCAAGCGGTGTTGTAATAACAAATGCAAACAATACTAACAACAAAAAGTCTTTGGATACAAGCGCAATAATTTGTGAAACAGATGCTCCTAAAATTTTACGTATACCAATCTCTTTTGCGCGTTGAACAGTAGTATATAACACTAATCCAAGTAAACCAAGGCAACTGATAAAAATAGCAAGACCTGTAGCCCACTTTAATAAAGTGAGTATATTCTGCTCCTGTACGTAAAATTTAGAAATCTCTTGATCAAAAAACCTGTAATCAAAATCATCTTCTGGATATACTTCTTGAAATACTTTTTCAATTTTGGCAATGGCTGTTTTCCATGTAGCAGAATTTCCCGACAAAGATATGTTTATCACTCGTGCAGGATTACTTAAACTGCCTATTACCATTGGCTTGATGGGTTCGTGTAATGAAGCCTGGTAAAAATCTTTTATTACGCCGACAATAGAAATTTGTTTCCCATTCCAGTTTATATTTTTACCTAAAGCCTGTTGTGGATTTTGAAACCCAAGAATGTGCGCGTACGATTCATTTATCAAAAACTTATTTACTGTATCAGATTGTGTAAGATTATTACCTGCAAGTAATTTTATATTATACAATCTTATGTAATTTGTATCTCCAAATTTCTCCTGAACGTTGGTTTCAATTTCTTTTTTCCCATCAACATACTTCATTGTTCCGCTCCAACTATCGTTAATAGAAGGAGGATTCGTGCTTAAGCTCACCATATTTATTTCTGAAATAGATCGTAATTTATCAATTAAAACATATTTTCTGTTACGTAAAGCATCTAAAGAACTTGTACTGAAATAAATAATAGCGTCTTTTTTAAATCCCATATTCTTATTCAGCATATATCCGATTTGTTTGCTTACTAACAAAGATGCCAGTATAAAAAACTGGGCTATTACAAATTGTGAAACCGTTAATGATTTTCGCAGCCATGTACTGCGTGTTTCACTTGCATTTTTATTTGCATTATTCCTTAAAACTGATATAGGTTTGTAACCGGAAAGAATAAGTGCAGGATAAAAGCCTGATAAACCCGTAACACTAATTACTAGAACTACAACAAACAACAATATGCCTGGTTGCAATACATAACTAAAATTTAAACCCTGAGGAATAAATTCCGTAAATGCTTTAAGAGCAAAAGGGATTAAGGCTATAGATATAAGTGTTGACGTGGTTGTTAATAAAAAAGCTTCACTTAAAAATTTAAAAATTAGCTGCTGTCGTAAACTTCCCAATGTTTTGCGAATACCAATTTCTTTTGCCCGTTGTGATGATTGTACTGTATTAAGGTTAATAAAATTAATGCAACCTAACAGCAATAAAAAGGCGGCAATAGCAAGTAGCCCAAATAATACTTTTTTACTTACAACAGGTATTTCATAGGCGCCATAATTTGGATTAAAATGAATATCATCGAGTGATTGCAAACGATAAATTGTTTTAGTGTCACTGCTTTGTGCGTTAGGGTAATGCCTGTTGTACAATTGATTAATCGCCTTTTCAATTTCTGTTGGATGTTTATTGTCATTAAGTTTTACATATAATTGCGATGCGCCATTAGTATTCTCCCAACTACCAAAATCACCAGGTCCTAAGTTCGTTGATGTTAGTGTTGCATGGGAAATGAATGTTTTAAAACTGAAATTTGTATTGGCGGTAATGTCTTTTACAACACCAGTTATAGTAAGCCCTATTGTATCATTTATGTAAAGTTGTTTTCCGATAATTTCTGTAGCTGACTGATTTGGAAAATATGTATTTAAAACGGATTGCGATAACACCATTTGACAAGGTTTTTGCAAAGCATTTTCTGCTGAACCGGCAATCCATTTGTATCCGATAAGATTGAAATACTCCTTATCGGCAAAAACAATATTTTTTTGATGTTTTAAGGTTACAGGTGTCTGATTATTAATTGAAGGCAGTGTAATTTTTATATCATCATTCCATGTACGAAAAGCTACCACACTATTTATTCCAGTGAGTTCGCTTTTTATTGCTGCGCCAAGAGGCGATATTACTCCGGCATTATAATGTAAATCTCCTGAGGAATTAAAATCGGACACAATACGATAAATACGCTGTTTATCTGCTTCAAATTTGTCAAAACTGAAATGATAATTTACAAGTAAAAATATAACAATAGATGCACTGATACCAATAGATAAACCAGCGATATTTATAATCGTAAAAACGCTGTTGTGGCGAAAATTTCTAATAGCAATCTTAAAATAATTCTTAAACATATTTATATTGGCTTATCAATGCCACGGGGAAAGCTAACTACTTAACATTTTTAAAAGCCATTCTTGAATGCTGGTTCATTATTCACGAATACATTGTTGGTTTAGGTTTTGCAAGAAAAAATCCAAATGCAATACACGAAAAAAGAAAAGCGATAATAGCAAGTTTGAAATAGAGTATCAACTCCGGATTACTAACCGCGAATGATTTAAAATCTAAAAACTTTGGTGTGGACAGTAGACTTGAAGCACCAGATATAAAAAACAGAAGCAACAGGGTGCTAAATGTTAGACCTATATATATACTCATCGCTACTCTCACTTTTCTATCCCGGGTCTTTCTTCTTTTGGCAGTTGTAATTACCTGTTGTAAAATAAGATCGGACAAATCCGCCGAAGGCCCATCTCCCCCCAAAAAAGAGGCAAGGTTTTTATCAGAATTATTGTCGGTTATGCTCATATCAAATTATCTTTTTCAGTATCTAATATTTGCTGAAGTGCTTTATTCAACTTACTCCTGGCTCTGTGAATTCGCATTTTGGTTGATGAAAGGCTCCAGCCTGTTATGGTGGAGATATCATGTTGCGACTTTTCATCCAGGTAAAAAAGACTTAAGGCCAGACGATCTTCAGCGCCTAACAAATTCAATGCACTCTCAATAAACCTTACCCGGTCTTTATTGATGAGTTGGTTCCAGCTATCTCCAATAATGTAACCATCTGCGTTTTCTATATTCCCCAACAAAATATTTTTTTGATAGGATTTTGACTTTTCTAAATGGTTCAAAGACGTATGATACACAATTCGAAACAACCAGGTAGAGAACTTCGATTTTCCATGAAAAGAAGCAAGACAGGTAAATGCTTTCAGGAAGGCATCTTGTACAACCTCCTGCGCATCTTCATGGTTTCGGACGACGGAAAAGGCCGTTCTGTAAGCCAGTTTCATATGTCTTTCAACAAGAAGCTGAAAATCATGAACCCGACCACTCAGTACCGACCTGATGATCTCTTCGTCAGTTCTTTCATCCATTAATGATTAGACAGAAAAAGTTTAAATATGGTTACATCTCCTCTCAAATTCATAAAAAGTGGCTAGCAATACCGGAATAGTTGAGACAGGGGTTTAGCTATTTCGCATTGGGTTTGCGCATATCTTTCGCTCTGTCAAAAGCTGTTAAACAACTATCCAGCGACTGCCCTTGTTTATAAATGCAATCGCAGAAAGCCTCACAAGCCTCTGGGTTTTTACTACCAGGGCATTGGTTTCGGGCATCTTCTTCAGAATCGCCTGGCACTATTTCATACAAATAGGAAGTACCGATGATGATAACAGCCAGGACCGCGATACAACTTCCAAAAAATAAGGTCCGAAGACGCTTGCCCAGCGGCTTTCTAATTTCCTGTGGAGCCGAGAGAGATTGCCTGATCGGCAAAATATGTTTGATACGGTCATAATCCCATATCAGTAAATACAAGCAAGCAAATACCATGATCGTGACAAGCCGCGTCCCATGGAAGCGAGTAGCATAAGTAAGCACACTGATATTAATGATCATGCAAAAATACATCAGCGCGCCAAGCAGCGCGGTTCTCGGTATCAATAATAATATGGCCGTTGCAACCTGAGTAATCCCAATAAAAGTATAGTAATAACCTGTTGCCCTTAGGGCGTCAAAGTAATGTCCCAATGGATTGTTATGGGATAACCCTTCGGCAAAACGTTGTCCCATTATTTTAACATAACCTGACGGGAGAAAGCTCGCTGCGAGGGCCATGCGGCAAAAAACAGCAAAGCGTTGAAACCATTTGTCAGATTTTGCTTCATAGTATATTTCTTCAATTTTATTCATAGTTGCATTGACCTATGGTGGATAGTGCAAAGTGATAGCAGAATGCGAATAACATCGCAAGGCATTTAACCCCAAAAAATAATAACGAGTTTTCATGAGATACCTAATTTTCTTTAGTAAATACCCCTTCTCCCTGAGGCCGCCTGATAGTCATTTGTTTTTTTGCGACATCGAACTCAACCGTAACTCCCGGAGCAAGATTGAATTTATTGGGGGCTGTAGCTTCAAGTGGTATAGTTGATCCGTTGTTTTCAATGGCAATCGTTGAGCCGGTTTTGATCACTTTCATTTTTACAGGTTTACCAGGTATCGCATAAACGCCTACGTATTGGTCGAGAAGTTCCTGACTGACCTCCAGCGCCTCAAAGGAAGGAACCTGATAGGGCTTGTTCCAATAAATATCGAAAACAGCGGCCATGATATCTCTCACAGGGTAGATCTTCGCATTGGTAGTGTAAGCCATAGCCAGTTTCTCGTTAGGCTCATAGGCCAGCCATGACCCCGCAACGTTACTGCCTCCTGTATGGCCATAAAGCGTATGACCTGAAAAGGAGAAAGGTTCCATGCCCATGCCTTCCCCGTCACGTATGGTCTTCATTTTATCAAGACTACCTTTCGAGATCAGTTTCCCCTCGAATAAAGCGTGAATAAATTCGCACATATCCGTTGGTGT
>CAZGSG010000070.1:0-22808 GCA_964528095.1 uncultured Terrimonas sp. | reverse complement strand
CCTACCTGGTGGGTGGATTTGTGCGTGATAAATTGCTTGATCGTCCCACGACTGACGCTGATATCGTGTGCGTGGGCGATGGCATTGAACTGGCGAAGGCAACAGCAAAATATTTTACTCCCAATCCGCAGGTTAATTATTTTAAGAATTTCGGAACCGCGCATATCCGGGTAAATATTGGCGATACGTCTTCTGATGCCTGTTTTTTTGATATCGAATTTGTGGGTGCCCGCAAAGAAAGTTACCGCGCTGAGTCCCGCAATCCCGATGTGCTGCCCGGTACACTCAGTGATGACCAGCTGCGCCGGGATTTTACCATCAATGCGATGGCCATCAGCCTGAACAAACATGCATTTGGTAAACTGGTTGATCCATTTAATGGGATAGGCGACCTGGAGACAAAGCTCATACAAACACCGCTTGAAGCATCCCGCACATTCAGTGATGATCCGCTGCGGATGATGCGGGCCATTCGTTTTGCAACACAACTGGATTTTGTTATCGAAGAAAAAACATTCCAGGCGATAAAAGATAATGCGGACCGCATCCGGATCATTTCAAAAGAAAGGATCACCGATGAACTCAATAAGATCATTCTTTCTCCAAAACCATCCATTGGGTTTGATCTTTTATACCAGTCAGGTTTGCTGCAATTGATTTTTCCACAGATGGTAGAACTGGCAGGTGCTGAATACATCGATGGGCATGGACATAAAGATAATTTCTATCATACGCTGCAGGTACTGGATAATCTATCCCGCAATTCGGATGATCTCTGGTTGCGTTGGGCCGCCATATTGCATGATATCGCCAAACCGGCCACCAAGAGATTTGAAGAAGGACATGGCTGGACATTTCATGGCCACGAAGTAGTGGGAGGACGAATGGTGCCAAAGATCTTTACACAGTTCAAACTTCCCCTGCATGAAAAGATGCGTTTTGTGCGCAAAATGGTGGAATTGCATCTGCGCCCGATCAGCCTGACAAAAGACAATATTACTGACTCGGCCATCCGGCGTTTATTATTTGATGCGGGTGATGATTTTGAATCGCTCATGAAGCTTTGCGAAGCAGATATCACGTCCAAGAATAAATATAAAGTAAAAAGATACCTGGAAAATTTTCAGCTGGTGCGGCAACGCTGCAAAGAAGTAGAAGAAAAAGACCATGTGCGTAACTGGCAGCCACCGGTAACCGGAGAAGAGATCATGCAATTATTTGGATTGCCTCCGTCAAAACCCGTAGGCGACCTGAAGAATGCATTAAAAGATGCGATACTGGACGGATTTATCCCCAATACCCCGGAGGCGGGACAGGAGTTTTTGCTCACAAAGGCGAAAGAGATGGGCATAACCCCCGTAAATCAGTAAATTAGCAGCCTTTATCCCAATAAAAGATAAATCGTAAATTCGCTTATGGCAATATTAAAATTCAGGATCTATTTTGAGGAGGATGAAAGTGTATACCGTGATATCGTTATCAGGCATACGCAGTCTTTCCGTGAGCTGCACGACACGATCCTAAAGTCGTACGAATTTGACAATAAGCATAAAGCTACTTTTTTCAGGAGCAATGATAACTGGCAGCGTGGCAGGGAAATAAGTCTCGAACAATATGATAAGGATTATAAGGTAGCCCCCTTGCTGATGGCGGAAACCACGATCGGCTCTGAAATAAAAAATCCCAATCAGAAATTCGTTTACTTATACGATTTCAATAAGAACTGGCATTTCCTGGTAGAGCTGATCAATGTTTCAAAAGAAGAAAATACCCGGATAGGATATCCCGGTATCGTACGCACGGAAGGTATTGCGCCAAGCCAGTATGGTACCAAAGGACTATTGGGTGAAAAATTTGCGGACGTAGAGGAAAAGTATGATCTGACCCAGGTAACCGATGGTTTTGGTGAAAAAGACGAGGATGGAGAAGACCTTGGTCTTGCCGAAACGGGAACGGCGGAGGAAGGGGCGGAGGAGGAGTAAACCAGTAGGATGTCGGATGGTTTGAAGTTTGATGTTAGATAGTTGATACCGGTAGCAAAATCCAACTGGTATCGGGATATAACGTCAAACTATGAACGCTGAACCCAGAACTTCTCTAACCATCTACCGTCAAATATCTAGTATCCGGATCCCAATGTCTCCCAAAAACAATAAAACAGCTATCATCATCGCGGGACCTACTGCGGTAGGCAAGACTGCTGCTGCTATCACTATTGCCCGGCATTTTGATACGGAGATCATATCTGCCGATAGCCGGCAATGCTTCAGGGAACTGAATATTGGCGTAGCGAGGCCATTTATTGAGGAATTAAATACTGTACCACATCATTTCATTGCCTCCCATTCAGTAACAGAAGAAATAACTGCTGCAAGTTTTGAAGACTATGCACTAGAAAAAGCGACAATGCTCTTTGAACAGCATGACACGATCGTGCTGGTGGGCGGTACCGGTTTATACCTGCGTGCATTTTGTGAAGGCCTGGACAAGATACCGTCCATACCGCCGGAGACCAGGCTGGCCATTCAGTCGAAGTACCAGTCGGAGGGGTTGGAATGGTTGCAGGCTGCAATCAGGGAAAAAGACAGCCTGTTTTATGAAAAAGGAGAAATTCAAAATCCCCAACGAACAATGCGGGCATTGGAAGTGGTAATGACCACAGGGCAGTCGATTCTTTCTTATCGCAACGGGGAAAAAACAAAAAGAGAGTTTGCCATTTATAAGCTGGGACTGGAACTGCCGCGTGAACAATTGTATGAACGCATCAATCAACGGGTGGATCAAATGATGGAGCAGGGTTTGCTAAACGAAGTAAAAGAGTTGATGCCCCTGCGTCAGTTGAATGCATTACAAACGGTAGGATATACGGAGCTATTTGATCATCTCGCTGGCAACACATCATTGGCGCGGGCGATTGAAATGATCAAACAAAATACCCGTCATTACGCGAAGCGGCAGATGACCTGGTTTAAGAAAGAGGAAGGAATACATTGGTTTGCGCCTGGGCAGACAACTGAGATGATTAACATGATTGAAAATAATGCGCGTTAAATAGTATTAAATTCGTTTTATAAAGAAAGGGAGCTATCCGTATGGAATAGCTCCCTTTCTTTATAAAATAGCATCAATCATTTAGATCTTAAACCCAACAGTGAGCACCGCGTTCCCACCAGTATTTTTGATACTTGCACCTCTGAAAGCGGCGTTTTGCAAACGATAAGGAACATGTACATCCTTACCCATGGTATATGCATATCCCAGGTCTATAAAAAATCCTTTATCGCGATAACCGAGGCCACCTGTTACCAGGAAACGACTGCCTTTTTCACCAGCAAGGTCTTTATAAGGATTGCCATAGTAGGCAGCACCAAGACGAACCATGAGCGTGGTGAATTTTAATTCACCGCCAACCCTGAAATTCAACGCTGCTTTATACGCATTGTCAATTGCTTTATTCAATGATTCCAGGTATGCTTTTGATTCGGGTTGGTCTACTCCTTCATTATCAGTGATGCTGTAAGAAGATGCTTTATAATTTATAAATTCAACATCAGCGGTAATAAATCCTTTTTGTTTCCTTACATCCTCTACTTCGCGCAATACATAGGAGGCGCTACCGATAACACGATAAGGCGTAACAAGCGTGTATTTGAATTGCGCATCCTGTCCATTGGTGAATGTACCTGAGCCCTGGGTAAATTCACCCTGGTAACCTTCTGTATTGGCGGTAACGGATGCATTATACTTGTCGGTGAGAGAATAAATTGTAGGTGAATGTATGGCCAGGCCCAGACGGATATACTCTACGGGTTTATATATGATACCGGCTTTTATATTGATCCCGGCGCCATTGGTGGTCAGGTTTTCTGTGATCGAAGCAAAATCAAAATTGTTATTGGAATTGGTGGTTGCATCCGCTTCCAGGAAGCGCGATTCCCTGCTATAGTGTAAGAAAGGAATACCCAGGGTGCCTCCTACATAAAATTTTTCATTGAAGTTGGCAGCGCCTGCGATAGCAAGTTCTGTTATGCCGCCTTTGCTGATCACACTTTGCTCCTGCAACAAACCGCCGCTTGCAAGAAGAGGGGTTGCCAGGGAAACAAATCGTTTATTGCCCGCGTTCCATCCATTCGCGGTATCGATCCAGTAGGTGTTGAAAGCAAGACTGCTGCCGAACGGAAAGTTACTGGCCACAGCATTGGCATCCGTTGTGTTGCCGATTTCTTCCAGGAATTTTTGTGAATAGGATGTTTCGTTATTGGCGCCGCGGTATAATAAACTGCTGTTGAAATTGGCTGTGGTATTTACCGCTATTGCAAATGCTGAACTGGTGACAGCCCCGCGGCCACGATTATTGGGCGAACCAGATACAAATCCGGTAGTACCCAGTTTAAATCCATTTTTTTTGTCGGCCTGGGTAGTTCCAAAATAAGAGGCTTTATTATTGAGCATACCAAAACCGGGCGAAAGAACAAAATCGCCTGTTTTATAGAAACCCAGTCCTGCGGGGTTCATAAACGTGGCCGACAGATCGCCACCTAAGGAACCGCCTGCACCACCGATGGCCTGTTGCCTGGCTGTGCCGGATGAAGGAGACCAGGAAAACCGTAGCGCGTCTTCAGGTGTCTGCGCCGACAGGCAGTTAGCGGATGCAATACTAACCGCTATGAAAAGTATTTTTTTCATGTATAACCATTAATTATATAAAAGAATCTGGTATGTTATCAGTCTTTCGCAATAGACTAAAAACCCTTTTGCTTTGCTGCAAAAGGGTTGGTGCTGATCTTAAAATTTTCTTACCGGTGCATTTCCGCTGCTTCCTGATGAACTGGAACTGCTACTTGGTGTTGCAGCTGGACGACTGGAAGAATTGGAACTATTAGTTGAATTAGATGATGAGTTATTGTTGTTGCCACTGCCGAATATATTACGGAGGGAACTACCATTACTGCTCCTGCTGCTATTACTGTTGTAATTGTAGTTGCTGTTACCATTCCTGCTGCCGGCACTATTGGCGTTGTTATAGATATTTCTCCTGTCATTAGCGCCTGTCTTGGAATTGGAGTAATTGCTATTGGTGAGCATTGAATTATTGTACGTGTTCAGGTTTACCGTCCTTGGCCTGTTATAGACCGTACTGGTCGGTTTGATGATGATGCCGCCACCACCATAAAAACCTCCACCGTAGTAGGGATTATAATGCGCGTTCCAGTAGGTATTGGGGGTCCAGGGATTGTAGTACAAACCTGTCTGCGGATAATAAGAATAATTATAGCGACTGCCATAGTAATACCAGTCGTCGAGTTCTGACCAGCGATAACGGTTGCTAACCCTCATGCGGAGATAACGATCATCATAATAGTCATTCGCTCCCTGGTAGCTGCGGTCATCATTTTTTTCTACTACCACGTATTCATCCTGGTCGCGTGTAGGAGAAAAATATACATCATCAGGGGTCTGACCTGTTTTATATGCAGTGGTGCAACTCGTGAAAGCGGCAGTTGCTAATGCCAGGAGTAAAATTGATGATTTCATGGCAATCTGATTTATCGGGTTTAAAATTGAAGTTACTACTTTTGTGCGACTTTTTACTGGTAGACTAACGGTTGTTCAGTTCGAAGTTACAGCGCAAAAAAAATAAAATTGTATTGCGCTGTGTTAATTTAAACGTAAAGGTTTTCGAGTATTTAAACACAAAAAATGAGCAAAGAAATTACCTCCAGGGCGCAGGATTATTCTCAATGGTACAATGATCTGGTAATAAAAGGAAGCCTGGCGGATTATTCCGCTGTAAGGGGCTGTATGGTGATCAAACCCTATGGTTTTGCCCTCTGGGAAAATATGCGCGACGCATTGGACAAAATGTTCAAGGATACGGGGCATGTAAATGCTTACTTTCCATTATTTGTTCCCAAAAGCCTTTTTGAAAAAGAAGAAAAAAATGCCGAAGGTTTTGCTAAGGAATGCGCAATCGTAACACATTACCGGCTCAAGGCAGACCCCCTGCATAAAGGCAAACTGATAGTAGACCCCGAGGCTAAACTCGAAGAGGAACTGGTGATACGTCCGACCAGTGAAGCGATTATCTGGAATACCTATCGTGACTGGATCCAGTCATACCGCGATCTGCCACTGCTCATCAACCAATGGGCCAATGTGGTGCGTTGGGAAATGCGTACAAGATTGTTTCTGCGTACAGCCGAATTTCTATGGCAGGAAGGGCATACCGCGCATGCTACCGAAAAGGAAGCGATAGAAGAGACCAAAAAAATGTTGGATGTGTATGCCACCTTCGCGGAAGAATTCATGGCCCTCCCCGTCATACGGGGAGTGAAATCGGAAAGCGAACGTTTTGCCGGCGCAGTGGATACGTATTGTATTGAGGCATTGATGCAGGATGGGAAGGCGTTGCAGGCAGGTACCTCGCATTTCCTGGGACAAAATTTTGCAAAAGCGTTTGAAGTAAAGTTTTCCAATAAAGAAAACCAGTTGGAGTACGTATGGGCTACCAGTTGGGGGGTGAGCACCAGACTGATCGGCGCACTGGTGATGGCGCATAGTGATGATGAGGGACTCGTGTTGCCACCGAGGATAGCGCCACTGCAGGTAGTCATTGTGCCAATCTATAAAGGCGATGAACAAAAAGCCCTGATCGATGCGAAAGCGCATGAGATAATGGACAACCTGAAAAGACTGGGTCTGCGGGTAAAGTATGATGATAACGATAATAACAGGCCGGGATGGAAATTTGCCGAGCATGAGATGAAAGGGGTGCCTGTACGTGTGGCGCTTGGAGCCAGGGATCTTGAAAAAAATGTAGTGGAAATAGCCCGCCGGGATACCAAAGAAAAAAAACTGGTGGGACTGGACGGAATAGCTCAGTATATCGATGGCTTGCTGATAGAAATACAGCATGCCATGTATGCCAAAGCAAAAACCTACCAGCAGGAACATATAACCCCGGCGAATACCTGGGCCGAGTTTGAAGAATTACTGGATGGCAAGGGTGGATTTATTTCAGCCCATTGGGACGGCACAGCCGAAACAGAAGAAGCCATTAAAGAAAAAACCAAAGCAACGATACGCTGTATCCCGTTGAACAACGAACAGGAGGCAGGCACCTGTATCCTGAGTGGCAAACCTTCGGTACAGCGCGTCTTATTTGCCCGAGCTTATTAGAATTCAAAATTCAAAAGTCAAAATTCAAAAACAGGTTCCGAAAACCAGGGTCTGTTTTTGAATTTTGACTTTTGAATTTTGAATTCACCTTATATTTAGGTACATAAAAGCTTTCCATGGAAGAAAATAATTCCCTGTTTGAATTCGAGGTAGACCAGCCCACATCCATAGAAACGGCCGAAATGGCGCGTTGGGCAAAAATGTTTGGTATACTCGTTCTGATAATGATCGGTATCGGTGTACTGGCAGTTGCTGCCGGCTGGGGGCAGATCCAGAACCAGTTCGCCGCATATCCTGAAGCTGATACCAGCGCTACGATGACCATTGTGCTTGTTGCAGGCATATTGGTTTGCGCGGTGGTAGCCATAATGATGTTTTTCCTGGTGAGGGGCGCCAGCCGCGTAAAAAGCGGTGTTCTTGCAAAAGATCAGCAGGCATTTAATTCAGGACTGGGAGATATCAAAGTCTTTTTTATTTTTTATGGCATTATTGCGCTCATCGGGTTGATGGGCAATCTTACCTCATTATTTAAATAACAAACAAATGGAACAGCCACAAACAAGCCTGTTTTCCTCCGAGTTGAAAATAGATGAGACCGCTAAAAATCATATACGTTCGATGGCTTCCTGGATCATGATCATTGTAACAGTTGCCGTGATCGGGTATGCGATTAATATCCTCGGTTTATTTTCCAACAAAAATATAGTAATGCCGAGAACAGAAGGATTTGGTTCATCATTGATAACAGATAGTAATTCACCCGGGCAGGTACTGTTTTCTGTTATTATCGGGCTGCTGCTTAATTATTTCCTGTTCCGGTTCGCGTCTGGCGCAAAATCTGCATTGAACGGGATGAACCAGGCGCAGATGGCCAGCAGTTTCCGCAGCCTCAAAATATATTTCGTGATTACTTCCATCCTGCTGATACTTGTTACATTATTCCTGTTCATTGGTTTTTTTGCATTATTGTCTAACGCCTGACGGCTAAATCTTTTTTATGGAACCAAACCAAACTACTTCGCTTTTCCAGTTAAACCTGGATGCCAACAGTTCATATACACTACGGGGAGCAGCTTTATGGGCAAGGGTCATGGCTGTTATTGGATTGATCTTCGGGTTGCTTTTTGTAGCCCTCGCATTCCTGATCACGAACAACAAATCAGAATTTGCAAATGGGATGTATGAAGGAAACGAGAATTTAAGAGGGTATGGACAGAATACAGCAGCCAATCTGGGCATGGCAGTGTACATTGTGCTGGGTCTTATCTTTATCATCAGTTCTGTATTTGCACTGGGTTTCGCCAGTAAGATAGGCCGCGCTTTACGATCAAATGATCAGCAGGCGCTCGGGTCAGCGTTTGGTTCTGTTCGTAACTATTTTGCGTTCTGGGCCATTGTGATGATCCTTCTTTTATTGCTGACCATCATTGGCGTCGCGGGACTGGTATCCGGTATGAGGTAGGTCGCAATATTATTTCACAGAAAGATAATTATAGTCTTTCAACAATACATCCAGGAAATCGAAGGGAGGCATACTGGTCTCTATCTTTAAATGCGAGGTGATCTTATCAGCTGCTTTGGAGGCCATTTCATAATCTCCTTTTTTGCGGGCTGTTTCCAATATGCTTTTTATAGCGTTGATGTCTTTATCGCTGAGCTGCATGATCTGCGGGAACGAGGGCACGTAATTATCTGCTACTTCCTGGAAGATCGTTTCTTCTATATTACTTTTTGAACTGGTGCGGATAAGAATGGTCCTTGCCAGCAGGTCGCCGATCCGCTGACCTTTTTTGGAAGATAATACCAGTATTATATCTGTAAGCAGAAAACCAAATGCAAATAAGACGATAAACCCGGTCTGGAGGTTATCGAATTGCGGATTGGAGATCAGGAAAATGATCAATGATGCGATCCATACATCGGAGATCCGAAGCAACCAGCGGATAAAAAACTGGCTGATGCTGGCTTTGCCCCCTTTTTCATCAACTACCCGCAAACCCATTACTTTTTTACCAACACTCTGACCATTGAGCGTGATCTCAAAAAATACATGGTATACCAGCACCGGTACGATCAGTAGTAAAGCAATCCCCTGCATATTATAGGCTGAATCGGGATTAGACAGATCGGAACTGCCGGCTACTATTTTAAAGAGCTGGGTGGCTATCAGTAAATAAAAAAACTCGATCACGATATCGATCAACAGGGAGATCAGTCTGCGGAAAAACTCCGGGATCTGGAATTCTACGTCGATATTGAAGCTCGTTGGTACTTTAATAACTGCCATCCGGGCATTTGGTTGATTATGGCGGTAAATTAGCGTTTTGCAGGGATAAATTTATGGATTGAACTTCTATCTTTTATAAAAAAGAGTATTTTACAAGTCAATAACGAACTTTGAGAGAGGCACTATTTATAAAAAAGAATAAGGACCGTTGGCTGAAGGGCGAGCAGATGCCTGCCGATGAGGCGGATGATATGGCAAAGGACTTTACACAACTGGTAGACGACCTCGCTTATGCAAAGACCTTTTACCCTTCCAGCAAGGTCACGCATTATATAAATAGCCAGGCATCCAGGATCTATCTTAACATCTACAAAAACAGGAAAGAAGAATCCAACCGCTTAATTACTTTTTGGAAATATGATCTGCCGTTGACGATCCGGAAGCATATGCGGGTGGTTCTTTTTTGTACGATCGTGTTCATTATATTTTTTGGGATCGGCTTTTTCTCTTCCATGCAAAATGAAGGAGTGGCCCGTGAGTTTTTTGGCGATAACTATGTCGATAATACGCTTGAGAATATTGAAAAAGGAAATCCATTTGGCATATATGAACACGGCAACCCGATATTAAGCTGGCTGGGGATCATGATCAATAATATCCGTGTATCCCTGTTTATGTTTGTTTCAGGAATTTTTTGCGGTGTTCCCGCTTTATACAAACTCGGAGAAACCGGTGCGATGGTCGGTGTTTTTGACCAGTTGTTTGTATCAAAGGGATTGGGTATTCAATTCTTCCTGGTTGTATTCGTACATGGTACACTGGAATTGACGGCCATCATTATTGCAGGGGCAGCAGGAGTGGTATTGGGCAAAAGTTTTTTATTTCCCGGTACAATCACCCGCCTGGCTGCATTTAAACAGGGTGCAAAAGACGGGGTTAAAATTATTATTGGATTATTACCTGTATTTGCACTGGCCGCTTTTTTCGAAGGATTTATTACCCGTCTTTATAATGACCTGTCTGTTTTTACCACCATCATTACTTCTGTTTCTGTAGTATTCGTGATCTGGTATTTTGCCATTTACCCTATCCGGCTGGCAAAAAAAATGAAAGCACAATTAAACGAGGAGGAAGTATAGTGGTTATGTACAGGCAAAATAATTTATTTAAAATTACCCGGTCTGCAGGAATCTTGCTTCTATTCCTTTGCGTCTCCTTACTCGGCCAGGCACAGCAAACGCCTGAAGAGGATGTGCCTGATACGACCGTCACCGTAACCCCCATCGAAGCGCCTCCTCCCTTACTTGATACCATTGTAGGTGATACGGACATTGTTGAAGATGAAGAAGACACCAGTTTGTTCATACCAACGGAGCGGCAACTGAACGACGGTGGCCCGGATTCTTTGCAGCTAAGAAAGGTATCGGCAGCGCAAATGAAAAAACTACAGGAAGATGATGCTTTCTGGTATGCGAATGCTATAATTAAAAAAAAGAAAGAACAGCCGCGGCGAAGAGGTTCTTTTCTCGACAGTAATTTATTCGAAGGATTGTTATGGCTGGTTATTATTGTGGTTTTTATAGCGGTACTGGTCATGTATCTTTCCAATAGCAATGTGAGACTGTTCAGGAAAAACAGGTCCATCGCTGCCGTGGAAACGGATATTGAAACGGAAGATATATTTGCGATCAACTACCGCAAAGAAATCGATAAAGCTGTCGGTGAGAATAACTATCGCCTGGCTGTCCGGTTACAGTTTTTACAATTGCTGCGAAAACTGGCAGAAAGAAATATCATTAACTATAAACAGGACCATACCAATTTTGATTACCTGATGCAGATGAGTACATCTTCGTGGTACAATGATTTTTCCCGACTCACCCGCAGTTATGAATATAGCTGGTATGGACAGTTTGATATTGATCAGTCCAAATACAATGTGATAAAAAATGATTTTGAAAATTTTGATAATAAACTGAGATAGGCAAGTTGAAAAAAAATCTTATTTATATCCTGGTCAGCATATTGGGCACAGCTATTCTGGTGTTGTTTTTAATCAGTAAGAATAGTAGGGCCAAGGCATTGGATGAACGGCTCAGTTTTTACAAAAAAGACAAAATACCCTATGGTACCTACGTAGCGTATGAAAATTTGAAATATGTTTTCCCGGAAGCATCCATCTTTTCCAGCAGGCAGGAGCCAGGGTATTGGGACTCTCTTTCCAATTATGAAACAGACCAGGCGGTGATCATCATATCCCCAAGATTCGAAATCGATGAATACGAAATGAGAAAACTGATCCGGTTTACTGAAAACGGGAACGATGTATTTATCAGTACGCTGGAAATACCATATGCATCTGCAAAATTGCTGCATTGCAGTGTCAATACATCCGACCTGATGCTTGGCAGGCTCATGCAACAGGAAGAACGGGATACCGTGAAGATCAGCCTTAGCTCACCCCCGTATGCTAAAAAGAATATCTACAGTTATCCTGGCAGGCGATATGATCTTTCTTTTTCACGCCTCGATAAAACGATTACAACAGAACTGGGCTATAACGGAAAAGGGTTCGCCAACTTTGTTCATTTCAAACATGGCAAGGGCAATCTGTATATTCATTTGGCCCCGATAGCGTTTACCAATTATTTTTTATTGCATAAAAATAATATGGCGTACTATGAGAATGTGCTGTCGGTGATATCGCCATCGACAAAAAAAATAGTGTGGGATGAATATTTCCTGGCTAAAAGATCACAAAAAAGAAAAGACCCTAACTGGCTGAGTGAATTTATGAAACATGAAGAGCTGCGCTGGGCATTGCTGACAGCGCTTCTTGCCTTGTTATTGTATGTGCTCATGGAAATGAGAAGGAAACAACGGCCAATCCCTGTTATAGCGCGACCCAAAAACGACTCACTCGACTTTGTAAAAACAATCGGTCGCCTGTATTATGATAAAGGCGATCATAAAAATCTTAGCCGTAAAATGGCGGCTTATTTTCTTGAACATGTTCGTATACGCTATAAACTGGCCACCAATGTGCTGAATGAGGAGTTTATAAAGAACCTGCAATTTAAAACAGGATATGAAGAAGAAGAGTTAAGAGATATCATACATTTTATCAATAACCTGGATCATATCAATACGGTCAGTGATAAACAACTGGCAGCTTTTCATAAACAACTGGAAAATTTTTATACTAAAACCTAACCGCTTGCTTCAGACCCTGTGGCAGCAGGGAAAAGAAAAAGTGTAAACAGCATCAGTATGGAAGAACAATTATTTGAACAAAGGACTGACCTTACCGTGTTAAACCAATCGGTACTGGCTATTCGTAACGAGATCAAAAAAGTGATCGTAGGGCAGGATGAAATGGTAAAGCTGATCCTTGCCGCATTACTGGCAGAGGGGCATGTACTGATAGAAGGCGTGCCGGGTGTTGCAAAAACCCTGACCGCTAAACTGGTGGCCCGTGGGGTGGATGCGGGTTTCTCCAGGATACAGTTTACACCCGACCTGATGCCTTCCGATGTGCTGGGCACGCCGGTATTCAATCCCCGTGAAGCCAGTTTTGATTTTAAAAAAGGACCGATCTTCAGCAATCTTGTATTGGTAGATGAGATCAACCGCGCACCGGCAAAAACACAATCCGCATTGCTGGAGGTAATGGAAGAACGACAGGTAACGATGGATGGAAAGACTTACCCGATGGCTGCTCCATTTATGGTACTGGCCACACAGAATCCCGTAGAGCAGGAGGGAACATATCGTTTGCCGGAGGCGCAATTGGATCGTTTCCTGTTTAAAATAGTTGTGCCTTATCCCACAGAGTCGGAAGAATTATCGATCCTGACACAATTTCATCATATGGGAAATACACCGGTAAGTGAGATGGTAAAGCCGGTAATAAATGCACAGCAGATCAATGAACTGAGAAGACAGATCAAGGGAATATTAGTAGAAGAAAAACTATTGCAATTTATTTCGAAGCTGGTGCACCAGACAAGAAATCATAAATCGATCTACCTGGGCGCATCACCGCGGGGTTCACTGGCGATCATGAATGCCAGTAAGGCCATCGCGGCAATGCAGGGGCGCGATTTTGTAACGCCGGAAGATATTCGTGAAGTAGTGGTTCCCGTTCTGCGGCACCGGATCATCCTGGCACCTGATAAAGAAATGGAAGGAGTTACAGAAGAGGAAGTGATCAGGCAGATCATACAGGGGATGGACGTCCCACGGTGAGAATTCAAAATTAAAAAATCAAAATTCAAAAATGCACCCCGAAAATCGGGTTCTGTTTTTGAGTTTTGAACTTTTGAACTTAAGCGTGTTCACTAAAGCCAGGGTCTATTTTTTAATTTTTAATTTTGACTTTTGAATTCCCCTCATGCGGTCATTTTATTTAAATAACATCGTCTATTACATCGCCGGCATTGCGGCGGTGGTTTTTGCGTTGAGTTATTTTTATCCTGCTCTTTTCAGGATCGGTGGCCTGGTTTTGTTATTGCTGGGTGTTGCTATCCTGATAGATGTTCTGTTGATTTATAGTAAGGCAAAAGGAGTAAATGCGACGAGAGCCGTGTCAGCCCGTTTCAGTATCGGTGATCCCAATAAGGTCGTTCTTGATTTAAGTAATCAGTATCCATTTCCTGTACAGGTAAGTGTGATCGATGAAATGCCTGCACAATTCCAGGAAAGACATTGGCTGCGCAGAACGAGGATCGATAGTAATGGAAAACAAACCATCGAATACTCGCTACAGCCATTGGCCAGGGGTGAGTATGTGTTTAATGATATAATTGTTTTTGTACATGCCCCATTACGGCTTGTAAAACGGCGCTATGTTTTCCCGGCTATGCAGACGGTGAAAGTATATCCTTCTTATGTCCAGATGCGCAGGTACCAGTTGCTGGCTATCAGCAACCGTTTACAGGACGCGGGTGTAAAACGTATCCGGAAACTGGGGCATAGTATGGAGTTTGAGCAGATCAAAGAATATGTACGCGGCGATGATTACCGTACTATCAACTGGAAGGCTACGGCAAGAAAAGAAGCGTTGATGGTGAATAATTATACTGACGAACGCAGCCAGCAGATCTATTGTATCATCAACAAAGGCCGGGTGATGAAAATGCCATTCGGCGGACTGACCTTGCTGGACCATGCCATCAACGCATCACTGGTGCTATCCAATGTAGCGCTTGTAAAACAAGACAGGGCAGGGTTGATCACTTTCGCGGAGAATCTCGACAGCTTTGTGCTGGCGGATAAAAAAACAACGCAGATGAATCTCCTGCTGGAAACCTTATATAAACAGCAAACAAAATTCCTGGAACCTGATTTCGAAAAATTATTTTCTGTTATCCGCAACCGGATAACGAACAGGGGGCTATTGATCTTATTCACCAATTTTGAGTCAATGGAAAGCCTGCAACGGGAAATGCCGGCACTTAAAAAGATAGCCCACTATCACTTATTACTTCTTGTATTTTTTGAAAATTCCGAATTAAAGTCCGTCACAGAAACAAAAGCGGTGACCATGGAAGAGATCTATATCAAGACCATTGCCGAGAAATTCATTCATGAAAAAAGACTGATGGTAAAGGAACTGCATAAAAACGGCATTTTGTCCATTCTTACCGCCCCTGAAAATCTTACGGTGAATACGGTGAATAAGTATCTTGAACTAAAAACCCGAATGTCTATTTAATTCAAAATTCAAAAGTCAAAATTCAAAAATGACCTCTGTAGTTCGTGGTGGACTATTTGTTTTTACATTCGATCTGTGGTAAAATTAAAAGTAAAAAAATCAAGACCTGGTGTTCGTTACCTACCTCGAGGTCTGTTTTTGAATTTTTAATCACTACTGTCCGGGGAAGCTACAGTTGGAGGACCGGGCATCAGAAAAATGGCGTTAAGAAAATTACGAAGTAAGCCGTCTTCCTGCGTAGCAGGAAGGGAGCCAGGGCTGTCTGAGCCCGACGTGATTTCCTTTTAAATGAATGTCCGAAGCGAGTTCCCTGGCGATAGGCTTACGTAGTAATTTTTACCG
This sequence comes from uncultured Terrimonas sp., assembly GCA_964528095.1. Classification (GTDB taxonomy): domain Bacteria; phylum Bacteroidota; class Bacteroidia; order Chitinophagales; family Chitinophagaceae; genus CAZGSG01. Next base: position 7,344 of record CAZGSG010000070.1, on the reverse strand, counting down.
CGCCTGCCAATGCCAACAAGAGTAAATCGTCAAACAAAAGAGTGTACGGCGGGCAGGGCCATTTTTCTGAAGCCCTTGATTTTTTTTGTTACTTTTTTTCATCAAGGAAAAAAAGTAAACAGAGTCTTCAACTTCTGAATGAAAGCATGTATTCGAAAATGCTGTATAAGTAACAGTCTTTATGATAATGCGTTAAAACCTTGTAACGAATTTTTCCTCGGCCAGTGTGATTCAAAAAAATCAAAATTAAAAAAGGGTCGTTCAAAAACGAAGTGATCCGCAATAGTCGGAGAGCCTTTTTGAATTTTTAATTTTGAATTTTGAATTATTATAAAATAATATATGCTATTAGTTCGTTTCCCTAACCACTATTTTAAAATTCAAACGATTCCAATGAAAAAAATCACTTTGCTCCTTTGCATAGGAGCATTTGTATCTCTTTCTGCCATGTCTCAGGACGAACTCAAGCCTTTCAAAGTCGATGTAAGCCTCGGTTATGCCATACCTGGCGGCTCTGGCGCCAAAGGTGGAGTGCTGTTTGCTGTTGAACCCAAGTACGCGGTAATGAGTAATCTTGCTCTTGGTTTACGAATGGAAGTGGCCGTTGTTGCCCGTGGTCTCTCCAGCGTTAATGATGACACATTTACGGATGTTGATGTAAAAGCATCCGGCTCTTATGTGTTGACCGGCGATTATTATTTCAGTGATAATTATTCTTTCCGTCCTTTTGCTGGTGCTGGCGCTGGTATCTATTCCATGGCAGCCGCAACAATTACCGATGATACCGAAACAATCAACGGTGGTGCTACGTCAAAGTTCGGCGGCTTAGTGAGACTTGGCTTTGAAGCAAGCCATTTTCGCCTCGGCCTGGAATACAATCTGGTGCCCAAAACAAACCTGGAAGATCTTGCCGGCAGCGGTAATACCATCACTACCAAGAACAGTTATATCGGCATTAAGCTGGGTGTCTGTATTGGTGGAGGAAGAAGATAATTTATAATCTATTATCGTTCGTTATCAGTTCGTAGTTCGGGAATTCAATAGTTCATTAAATGGAATACTCCATAAACCAGGAAGAGACCTGTTATATGAAGGTCTGATCTGCGGTCCCGGACTACGAACTATTTTGACAGATAATAACACCACCTGAAAAGTTTGCCCTCAAAATCAAAAGGCGTGGTCGCTTTGGTAATATCCTTGATCACTGATGCATGGATCTTTTCTTTGTCGAGAATGAACTTCCTGAAATTAGTACTGAAATAAAGTACGCCTCCTTCCTTTAGCGCTGCCATACAATCATTGATCAGTTCCGCATGGTCCCGTTGTATGTCCAGGAAATCTTCCATTCTTTTACTGTTGCTGAATGTGGGCGGGTCCATCACGATCAGGTCATAATAGCCAGGCTGAATCGTTTTCAGGTATTGTTTCACATCCGCGTGCATAAAACGGTATCGTTCCTTATCACTGTATCCGTTCAACTGCATATTCTTTTCTGCCCAGTTGAGATAGGTTTTTGACAGGTCTACTGTTTCTACTTCCGCGGCGCCACCCGCTGCCGCATACACCGAAAATGAACCGGTATAGGCAAACAAGTTGAGTATTTTTTTATCCTTGCTTTGTTCGCGTACCATTTGCCGGGTAATGCGGTGATCGAGGAAAAGGCCCGTATCCAGGTAATCGCTGAGATTGACGATAAACCGCAATCCATTTTCATTCACATCAAATTCATGCAGCACCGCGTCCAGTTTCTGGTACTGCCCCAGCCGACCGGCTTTTCGCTGCCGCAGTTTTAAAAAGATATTTTCTTTGCTTACCTGCAATAACTCACAGATCAGTTCAATGCTTTCTTCCATCCACACATCATGTTCTTCCTCGCTCATGCCATGCCGGCGTTTGTATTCCGCCACATACAATTTATCGCCATAAAATTCAATACAAAAGGGAAACTCGGGCAGATCATGATCATATACCCGGTAACAGGAAATACCCTGCCTTCTCGCCTGTTTGCCAAGATGCCGCGACACTTTTTCCAGCCGGTTGCGAAACATGATCAACTTTTCACTACTCATAATATCCGGCAAATATTTGTTGGAAAAAGGGTGAAAAAAAATCTTTTTATCAAAACACCCCATCTCAATCATGTGGTCCTTTTAAAATAATGATCATTCCCTCTTGAAAACGACTCCGGGCTCCGTGTTAAAAAGGATTTTTAGAAAGAGAAGGCCGGGGCGAGCCTGCTATTTGTTTTTAACACGGAAGCACAGGTGGTCAGTCCCTTATTTCGATTATTATTCTATTACTGGCTAGTGCTCAATTTTGTTATCCAAAAATAAAGAGGCACGGAACTGACAGAGTATGCCAATTCCGTGCCTCTTTATTTTGAAGACCTACTAAAACAATAATCAGTATAAAGTGATCATCAACCAGAATGAATGATTATTTATTTTCCATGTCTCCGTGTGAAAAAGATCTTTGAACAAACTTCCTACAGATTAGATATATGGGAGGACAACGAGTATTTTAAAATACCTGTGTGAAATCCCTATCAATATACATGAGCTACAAAAAATAAACGTCTGTAAAAAAGCACCGGATCTTGCAGGCAGGTCATTGATTAAAGACACAATAACCTCCTCCTTCCGCTACAACTACCCTCTGTAACGAAATCAATGAGTTTGACCCAATTTTCACCAATTACTAATTATTTTAGGAATAAAACCCCGATTTTCCGAACTTAGCCCCTCTTATGTACGCGATAGTGGATATAGAAACAACAGGTGGTTATGCCGCAGCCAATGGCATCACGGAGATCTGCATCCATATTTTTGATGGAGAGAAAGTAGTAGAAACCTATGAGACCCTGGTGAATCCCCGGCAGCCTATTCCCTATTATATCCAGTCCATGACCGGCATCAGCAATGAGATGGTAGCCAAAGCCCCGGTCTTTGAAGAAGTAGCGCCACGTATCCACGCGTTATTACACGATAAGGTCTTTGTAGCACACAATGTCAACTTCGATTATTCCTTTGTAAAACATCAACTCGAAGTAGCCGGCTTTGCGCTGAACACAAAAAAACTATGTACCGTAAGAATGAGCCGCAAGATCATTCCCGGTTATCCTTCTTATAGCCTGGGCAATCTTTGTCATTCACTCGGCATTGTTATAAATGACCGTCACCGCGCTGGTGGTGATACTGCCGCGACGGTGCGATTGTTCCACCTGCTTTTACAAAAAGACAGTGAACAGGTCATTATAAAAAGCCTGCAACGCAATTCGAAGGAGCAGGTGTTGCCGCCCAATGTACCGAAAGAGGATTTTGATTGCCTGCCTTATACACCCGGCGTTTATTATTTTCATAATCAGAAAGGCAAAGTCATTTATGTAGGCAAGGCAAAAAATATCCGTTACCGGGTCAACAGTCATTTCAGTAATAATGCCGGCACCCGGCAGCGACAGAATTTCCTGCAACATACGTATGCCATCAGCTATGAATCCTGTGGTACAGAGTTAATGGCGCATATCCTCGAATCCACGGAGATCAAAAAGATCTGGCCGGCCTTCAACTATGCGCAGAAAAGCAGGGAAACGGTCTATGGTCTTTTTCTCTATGAAGATCAGAACGGTTACCAGCGCCTGGCTATTGAAAAAAATAAAAGCCAGCTAAACCCGGTTCATACATTTCATTTCCTCCCCGATGGACATACCACCCTTCGCAAACTGATCAGGGATTTTAATCTATGTCCACGGCTTTGTTTTATGCAAACAGGACATGAACAATGCAGCGGTATACAGGAAGGATACTGTTCAGGTGCCTGTGAGGGGCATGAACCCGCGGATGTCTATAATGAAAGATTACAACAGGCCATCGGCTCCCTGGTCACCAATGTATCGTATGCCATCCTGGAAAAAGGATTGAATGGAAATGACCAGTCCTGCATCCTGGTATGGAAGGGAAAATTCTATGGTATGGGTTATATACCCGCCGACACACAGATCACCCAACCCGAAGAGTTGAAAGAACTGCTCACACCCTACAAAGAAAATATGTTTATCAGGAACCTTGTCAATAGTTACGCCTCCAAAAATCCGGATAAAGTTAAAATCTTCAGCACCGAACAAATTAACTCAGTTTGAATTCTTCTTAAAACTGGGTTCATTAGTTCCTGGTTCATTAGTTCGTAGTTCTCAAGGCGGAAAATGTCTTTTCGATCTGTATGAACCCTGAACTAATGAACCAGGAACTAATGAATCCCAACTTATTTATAAAGTCTGAATTGGTTTTATAACCGCGCAACTTGTTTATGAACTAAGAACGAAAGAGTCTTTATTTTTGGTACTAATCTAATTTTATGCAGGAATACAAAAAAGAAGTGCAGGTACGCTGGTCCGATCTGGATCCTAATTTTCATCTTCGTCATTCTGTTTATTATGATTGGGGCGCTTTTAGCCGTATTGAATTTTTATATGAATGTGGTCTTACGCCAGAAGTGATGACAAAATTGAGTTTCGGTCCCATCCTGTTTCGCGAGGAATGCATTTTTAAACGTGAGATCCGGCTCGGCGATAAGGTCACCATCAGCATCGAACTGATGAAAGCAAAAAAAGATTATTCGAGGTGGACGATACTACATACTATCCGGAAAAATGAAGATACCATCGCGGCCCTGCTCACCGTAGAAGGCGCCTGGCTGGATATTGCGAAAAGAAAGCTCGCTATTCCACCCTCCACCGTATCAGATGTTTTTTCACAAATGCCGGTTCATGCCGATTTTCAATGGCAGGAATAAGTTCTTTAGTTTTTAGTTCCTGGTTCACTAGTTCATAGTTCTCAAAGCGGAAAATGTCTTTTCGATCTGTTTGAACCCTGAACTAGTGAACCAGGAACTAAAAAACTCGAACGAATCCCTTTTTCCAACAAATGCTGAAATACAAAAACCAGTGTTTATTTTTGTCGACTAATTGATATTTAATGAAAAAACTTTTTTCCCTTACTCTATTGACGATTATTGCCCTTTCAGCCTGGAGCCAGGCCAAACCGGTGAAGAAGCCAGTTGCCAAACCTGTTACTAAACCTGCCAGCGCCACCACGGCGGCCAAACCAAAACCTGTGGCGGCTCCGCCCACCCTTAAAACGTTAAGCGATTCTGCCAGCTACGCCATCGGTCTCAATACCTTTCTTTCTGCCAAACAGCAAAACATGACCAAGCTCAATTCCAAGCTGGTATCACAGGGCATGAATGATGTGCAGACAGCTCAGAAAACCCTGTTTGATGAAATGACCGCCTACAACCTGCTGGGTCGCTATATCAACCAGCTACAGGAAGAAAAAGCGAAACCAGGCGTAAAAGGAGCGGTTACCAAAGCCGTTGCGAAACCCGCGGCAAAACCGGTAACAGGCCCGCTTAAAACAACCCTCGATTCAGTGAATTACGCGATCGGCATGAATACGGCGCTGTTTGCCCGTCAACAGGGCATCAACAATATCAATACAGCATTACTTTCCAGGTGTATCGATGATATGCAAAAAGGTCAGCAACCTGTTTTCTCTGATGCGGTCGCCTACCAGGTCATGAATGAATATATCACCGATCTGCAGGAAGAAAAAGCCCTGCCCCAGATCAAAGAAGGGGAAGCGTTTTTAGCACAAAATAAATTAAGACCCGGTGTGATCACCACAGCCAGTGGCCTGCAATATGAAATCGTGAAAGACAGTACCGGCATTCAGCCAACGGCCATCGATACCTTTGTTGTGCATTACCGCGGCACCCTGCTCAATGGTACAGAATTCGATGCGTCGTATAATCGCAATGAGCCACTCAAAATGCCCATGAATAGGGTCATAAGCGGCTGGACAGAAGGTTTACAACTGATGCATGTAGGAGCCAAATACAAATTCTGGATTCCCTATACCATCGCATACGGCCCCTTCGATAACGGAGCCATCCCCGGTGGCGCCACCCTTGTTTTTGATATCGAACTACTGGACGTAAAAAAAGCCGCTAAATAGTTTTAGAGGAAAATAAGGAGTTTTCAAGAATCTGAAAGGCCGGGATCAGCCCGCTATTTGTTTCTACACGGAAGCACAGGTGGTCATCCCCTTATCTCGATTATTATTCTATTCTTGGTTAGTACTCAATTTTGCTATTCAAAAATAAAAGAGGCACGGAACTGGCAGCATATACCAACTCCGTGCCTCCATATTTTCAAAACCCACTAAAAAAATGCTCAGTATAAAGTGATCATCAACCAGTATGAGTGATTATTTATTTTCCGTGCCCCCGTGTCAAAAGGATCTTTAAACAAACCTCCTAATGTTTCTTTTTCTCCTTCGCCCAGGCCAACGCTTTCTGAAATTGTTCATCTTCCGTCAGGTTGGTATTGTCTAACACAATCGCGTCATCAGCTTTTCTTAATGGACTCACTTCCCGGTGCGAGTCGATATAGTCACGCATCTCCAGGTTGTTCTTTACTTCTTCTATGGTGATGTTAGGATTCTTTTCATAGAGTTCCTTGAATCTTCGCTCTACCCGCACAGCATTATCCGCCGTCATAAAGATCTTTAGCTCTGCTTTGGGAAATACGACGGTACCGATATCCCGTCCATCCATCACAATGCCTTTCTTCGCTCCCATCTTTTGTTGCTGCGCTACCGCAAGGGTTCGCACTTCTTTGATAGCGGCCACATCACTCACTTTCTCAGCGATCACCAGGTCGCGGATCACATATTCCACGTTCTCATCATTGAGATACATCTCGCTGCTCTGTGTTTTTTCAGAAAACCGAAAATCCATATGGATCTCTTCCAGCGCTTTTTTCACATCTTTCTTATCCGTCCAGTCGAGGTGATTGCGCAAAAAATAGAGCGTAATGGCCCTGTACATCGCGCCGCTATCCACATATACATATCCCAGTTCTCTTGCCAGCGCTTTGGCCAGGGTGCTTTTACCGCAACTCGACCAACCGTCTATCGTGATGATTATTTTTTTTGACATAAGGGAACTGTTCTATGAATGGTTTCGTCTGCCGCAAAAATAAAAAGGAGTGCCTTATAAAAGCACTCCTTCACTATATTATTATCAACTAATTTATGCCTTCGATTCCTTTGGCTTTGTCTCTGCTTTTTTGAAAGTGAATTTCAGTTTGCCGCCTTCCTTGTCCAGTTCGGCCACCAGTACATCTCCTGCTTTCACATTCATGTTCAGGATCTCTTCCGCCAGCGGATCTTCCAGGTATTTCTGTTTCGCCCGGTGCAATGGACGTTCGCCAAACTGTACATCATAGCCTTTGTCTAATAGGAACTCTTCGGCTTCTTCTGTCAGTTCGAGACTGAATCACCGTGGTGT
>CAZGSG010000069.1:0-23007 GCA_964528095.1 uncultured Terrimonas sp. | reverse complement strand
CGCTGGCGTAGGCCTTGACTGCATCGACCAGCGCCGGCATTACATTGGTGCCTGAAGTGTTGAAGAGTTTTGGATTTACTAATATAAATATAGTAGAGGAACAAAAGGAACCGAATGGTAATTTTCCAACTGTTATTTATCCCAATCCAGAAGAAAAGGAAACAATGAGTATTGGGTTGAAAAAAGCAAAAGAACTGGATGCCGATATTCTATTGGGTACAGATCCCGATGCGGACCGGGTAGGAATAGGTGTAAAAGATAACCATGGCGAGTGGATCCTGATGAATGGCAACCAGACTGCTGTGCTCGCCTTTAACTACTTGCTTGAAGCAAGAAAGATAAAGGGTATTGCACAGCCCAATGATATGGTCATTACAACAATCGTTACTACAGGTATGGTTGATGGGCTGGCAAAAGGAAATAATGTTGCTTGCTACCGGGTACTTACAGGTTTCAAATGGATCGCCGAAATGATCAGGGAAAAAGAAGGGAAAGAAAACTATGTAGTAGGAGGGGAAGAGAGTTTTGGACTGATGATCGGTGATAAGATCCGGGATAAGGACGCGGTGAGTGCCGTTGCCTTATTATGCGAAATGGCTGCATATGAAAAAGAAAAGGGTAAGACCCTGTTCAATAAATTACTGGAGCTTTATGTACAATATGGTTTTTATAAAGAAGACCTTATTTCCATTACCAAAAAAGGCATGGACGGACAGGCTCAGATAGCCGCAATGATGGAGAGTTACAGGAAAAATCCTCCTTCCAGTATCAATGGGTCGGCCGTAGTACAGTTGTTGGATTATGAATTGCAAAAAGGAAAAAATCCGCAAACGGGGGAGGAATGGGCGATTAAATTGCCTAAATCAAATGTGCTGCAATTTATACTGGCAGATGGAAGTACGATATCTGCGAGACCAAGTGGCACGGAACCCAAAATCAAATTTTATTTCAGCATAAAAGAAAAGCTGGCCAGTCCCGGGGATTTTGATAAAGTAAATACACAGCTGGATGAAAAGATCAAAGCTATTATAGCGGACATGAAATTATAAGCGGCATGAAATATATATTATTCTTTTTGACTTTTGCGGCTGTATCCTGTAATAAACCAGGAGAACCCGATGATAAAGCTATCGAAACAGCAGTAAGAGAAATGTATTTACATATGCAGACAGCCGCGGGGGCCGGCGGCTGGACTATCAGTACCGTGGAAATCACGAAAAGATCGCCGGGAGCGGACAAACGACATTATAATGCATCCGTAAAAGTCAGCGGTATGCATAAGTTTCCTCCTTTGGCTGACCCAAAGCCAGATGAGCCTTTTAGTGAAATAAAAAATCTCCGGCTTATCTGGCGCGGAGGACAATGGGTAGAAGAAACTACCTATGATGAATGAGGAACTGTATATTTAGTAAAAACCGTATTATTTCTTTGCATACTCAAAATAAAAAGAAGTTTTTTTCAGGGAGTTGAATGCATTGGCTGATGGTCTGTACCAAAGTATATCGGTAACTACCTGTGTATTTTCTTTTATCATTGATTTAAGATTCTCCAGTTCTTTATCTGTGAGATTCCCGTTAGCTGTTACAACCTCTATACTTTCTGGCAATGGGTTTGAATCCAAAACATTCGACCAATCTGTATTTCCCGCTTCCAGGTATCTTTTTTTTGCTGTTTCTTTTGAAACAAAACTTATATACCTGGCTCCGCTAAGATTTGCCAAAAAGGTGGAGTCTTTTTGATAAGCCGACCTTTCATATACATCGGTTAAATAGACCTGGAAAGTAACTGGGATCTTATTGTCAAGCATTTCACAGACATTTACTTTCAGGTACCCTGTGGTCGCAGAAAAAATTTGTTGATCTACCAGGTTTTCAAGTATCTTTTTCAAAGAGGGAATTAGTTGCTCCGCTGAGCGTGTATCTTCTATGCCCTTTCCTGGGTTCATTCCGGCTATGATGGTATTACTATCAGTCTTTGTTGTAGTAGCGGCGTTAAGCTTTGCATACTCAACACCAGGACCTATTTTTTTCCAGTCGGCATGGAGTAAATACCCGGGCACAGGATTTCCGGACTTGCAACAAATGTGTAATATTGACACCAGCAGGAGACATAAAAATCTTAACATGTCAATAAAAATAAGGCATTTCTTCTACCGGAAGATGTTCCCCCAGTCAGTATCTTGCATCATCAAAATAATCTCTTCCTGTTTTCCTAAATAAACTTTTAATATGAAAATAAAACACCTGTTCTTAATTTGTTTTGGGATGGCAATGATGATGCCGGCCATACAGGCACAGCAGGTCAGGTTCACAGAATATGATCTTTCCAATGGCCTTCATGTGATCCTGCATGAGGACAAGTCTGCGCCCGTGGTAGCGGTAAGTGTAATGTATCATGTAGGCTCTAAAAATGAAGACACTGCCCGCACAGGTTTCGCGCATTTCTTTGAGCACCTGCTTTTTGAAGGATCTGATAATATCAAGCGGGGAGAATTTATGAAACTCGTATCCTCCAATGGCGGCGAAAATAACGCCAATACCACCCAGGACCGGACATTTTACTACGAAGTATTTCCCTCCAATCAATTGGAATTGGGTCTTTGGCTCGAGAGTGAGCGTATGATGCACCCGGTTATCAATGAAGTAGGCGTACGGACCCAGAATGAAGTGGTAAAAGAAGAAAAACGTTTGCGGATCGACAACCAGCCTTATGGAAAATTTGCAGAGATTATCTTTAAGAACATGTTCAAAGACCACCCATACAGGTGGCAACCTATCGGATCAATGGCACACCTGGATGCAGCAAAACTGCAGGAGTTCAGAGATTTTTTTAAAAAATATTATGTACCCAACAATGCCGTGCTGGTAATTGCCGGCGATCTGAATATAGAAAAGACCAAAGCGTTAGTTGCCTCTTATTTCAACGAGATCCCAAAAGGAGAGCCGGTTGCTCCTGTGAAAATAACTGAACCTCCCATTACTAAAGAGATCATTGATACGGTATACGATGCCAATGTACAAATACCGGCGATTTTCTCTGCATACAGAATGCCGGGTTTCAATGACCCGGATACAAAAGTGCTTGAAATGATCTCCTCCGTATTGTCAGGAGGAGCAAGCAGTCGGTTACAAAAGAAAATGATGGATGAAAAGAAAAATGCTTTGCAGGTAGCCGCTTTTAACTATGGCCTTGAGTATTATGGTGCTTACCTCGTGCTGGCATTACCAAACAATAATGCGTCATTGAATGACTTGTTAAAAGATATGGATGATGAGATAGCTGATCTGCAGAATAACCTCATCAGTGAGAATGAATATAAAAAGCTGCAGAACCAATTCGAGAATAATTATGTGTCTGCCAATTCTTCGATGCTGGGTGTAGCGCAAAACCTGGCGAACGGGTATACTTTTTATAATAATACCAATGATATTAATGAAGAACTGACAAAGATCCGGGCTATTACCAGGGAAAGGATCAGGGAGGTGGCTAAAAAATACCTCAATAAGAATCAACGCGTGGTATTGTATTATTTACCTGAGACAAAAGAATAGGTTGGGCTGATAAATCGTATCACCACCAGGAGTATTTATTAACAGATAACATTCTACTAATGAAAAATATATTTCTTTTTACATTGCTTTTTACGTTGCTGCAAGGTTTGCATGCTCAGCCTATTGACAGAACCAAAGTGCCCAAAGCCGGCCCGCCACCGGTGATAACATTTAAAGACCCTGTGACCTTTAAATTACCGAATGGTCTCACCGTGTTGATAGTGGAAGATCATAAATTGCCGGAAGTAAATGCATCCCTTTTTGTTGACAGGGGTCCGGTAACAGAAGGCTCAAAAGTAGGTGTGCTGAATATAATGGGAAGTATGCTGAATGAGGGTACAACCGTGAACGCAAAAGCTGTGTTTGACGAAAAGGTTGACCTCATGGGAGCTAATGTGCAACTTGGTTCTGTAGGAGGTGATGTGTCCGCACTGACAAGATATTTTGGCGATGCTTTTCAATTAATGGCCGAAGCATTATTGAAACCCGCTTTCCCCGAAGAATCTTTTGAAAAAATAAAAACACAATTCCTGACGGGGTTAAAAACAGGAGAAAGAAGTATTAAGACCATTTCAGGCAGGGTGGTCAATGCACTTGCTTATGGAGTTAAACATCCTTCAGGTGAGTTTGTGACTGAAGCGACGATCAATGCTATCACCCTGGATGATGTAAAAAAGACATACAAAAAATATATCACCCCTTCGCGTGCATATTTAACAATCACAGGTGATATAACTGCGGCAGACGCGCGGGCATTGGTGATGAAAAATTTTGGTAGCTGGACTGGTAGCCCTTTGCAATTAGAAAAAGTGGCGCAGGCTGCCAACCCGCTTAAAACAGAGATCGATCTGATAGACGTTCCAAATGCTTCTCAATCCGAGATCACCGTTGTAAACCTTGTTAGCCTTCCGCTAAACAGCCCTGATTATTTTGCTGTGCTGCTTGCTAACCAGATATTGGGCGGCGGTTCAGAAGCAAGACTATTTATGAACCTCCGTGAAAAACATGGGTTCACTTATGGCGCGTATTCCAATACAGGTTCTGGCAGATTTCAGAGCACATTCAACGCAGCAGCTTCTGTACGTAATGAAAAAACAGACAGTGCTGTGGTTGAGTTTTTAAGAGAGATCAATACTATCAGGACAAAAAAAATAAGCGCAGAGGAACTGAGGAATGCCAAAAGCGTCTATAACGGATCTTTTGCACTTGGCATGGAAGACCCCAGCCGCACCGCAGGATTTGCAAGCAGCATCTTACTGAACAACCTGCCGAAAGATTTTTATCGTACCTATCTGCAAAAGATAAATGCAGTTAGCATCGATGATATACAGCGCGTGGCCATGAAGTACTTTAATTACAGCAATACCCGTGTAGTGGTAGTAGGTAAAAAAGAAGCAATAGAACCCGGGCTAAAAAAACTTGGATACACGGTCAAACTGTATGATAAATATGCAGTTGCTGTTACTGCCGGCAACAACGCTCCAAAGGCATCAAATATCACTGGTACCGAGGTGATCAATAATTATATAAAAGCAATAGGCGGAGAAGAAGCCGTGAAAAAAATAAATACAATTTTTACTGAGGGCAGCCTGGAAGTAACGGGGCAGCAATTGGCATTTAGTATGAAGGAAATGGCTCCTAATTCTGAATTACAGGAAATAAAAATGGGTGGCCAGGCTGTTATGAAAAGTGTTTTTGATGGTACAAAAGGATACGCTGTACAAATGGGGCAGAAAAAGGAATTTGGAGCAGAAGATATTGCGGAAAAACAACTGAAAAAAGGGTTGATCGAACAATTATATTATGCATCGTCCGGGGTGAAAGTAGAAGTTGCCGGTATTGAAAAAGCCGGTACTGCAGAAACGTATAAGCTTATTGTTACCATGCCTGGAGGAAAAATAAAAAAAGAGTTCTATGATACAAAAACGGGTTTCCTGGTGAAAACAGAAGAAACATCAAAAGAAGAGGGAATTGAAATAACGCAAACAGAAGAATTCAGCGATTATAAAAAAACAGGAGATGTGCTATTGCCTTATTTTCTTAAACTTTTAATACAGTCACCGGCAGGAGAACAATTGCTGAATTTTACAATTACAGCTATTAAGATCAATGAAAACGTGACCACAGATGATTTTAAATAACTGAACAATAGAATAATTAGAAAAGCAGCATTCAAACATGCTGCTTTTTTTATACTTTGCAACATCTTATGAGACCAACAGAAGACACATACCGTTATAAAGGCCTCCGGAAAAAACTAGTCGACCTCATCCGGAGTAAGGGGATTTCCAGCGATAAAGTACTGGAAGTAATCGACAAAGTGCCCCGTCATTTTTTTCTTGACTCAGCCTTTGATGAAAAGGCTTACGAGGACAGAGCGTTTCCCATTGGCGAAGACCAAACCATTTCACAACCATATACCGTAGCATATCAAACACAATTGCTTGAATTAAAACCTTTTTTAAAGGTGCTGGAGATCGGTACAGGCAGCGCTTACCAGTCTGTTGTACTGGCGGAAATGGGGGTACAGGTGTATACAATTGAGCGACAACGAAAACTATTTGATAGTAATAAAAATTTCCAGTTCCTGAAAAAGTATCCATCTATAAAATTCTTTTATGGAGATGGGTATGAGGGACTGCCCACCTATGGCCCCTTTGATCGTGTAATCATCACTGCCGCTGCAGAGCAGGTGCCGCCCAAACTGATCACACAGTTAAAAACAGGCGGGATGATGGTGCTGCCTGTAGGAGGGAAGGATGTACAGCAAATGCGAAGGATCACGAAACTGGAAGGAGGAGCATTAAAAGAAGAAGCTTTTGATGATTTTTCTTTTGTACCGATGCTGATTGGCAAAAATGATTAAAGCGAGACCTCCACTTCATCAGTCAAATCAAGCTAGCAGGTTTGTTGATCTTAAATGAATAGTTGCATAAGCATTCAACGATCTGGTTTAGGTTCAATGTTTTTTCACCGAATAATTTTATTTTTATACGTTTTTATAAAAAACAGGAACAAGTATTTTTAGGATGTCTATCCTTAAAATACAACCTATGCCATCCAATGAAAATTCAGCTGAAGACCCGGTATTTAGCACAGGCTATGATCCGTTGAACAGTGCCCGGGGATTTCTTATTGATATAACCGGTTTTATTGGTTTACTAAGTCCTTGTTTCGAAGCGGTCGGTGCGAGGTATCGCAAAGCCGCCCTGGATAAATTATTAGCCAGCAAGGATTGGTTCATTATTTTTAATAACAAACATTCCGGGCGCTGTGTCTATTCAGAGTCTAAAGCTATTGAGTATAATCATGAACTTAGCACTGCAAAGGTACTCACTCAACAGCATTACGATGTGCTATTCGCACCGAAAGGAATGTTTAAAAGAGCCGATAAACGATTTGATGTATTCCTTATTCGTGACCACGTGATTTTAAAAGCGGATCTGAAAAGTATTACCAGCAAAAACCCGGATACTATTGCCAACCGGATAAAAGAAGGGTCACAACAGGCTTCGAGGGTGGTACTGGATATTTTATCAAATATTGAATCCAGTAGCCTGATTGATGCATTACGAAGTGGTGTGAACAGAAATAACCTGATAAAAGAAGTGCTGCTCTTATATAAAAATCATTTCTATCGCCTCCCAAAAGAGGAAATTTTAAGCAAAAAGATTTATGGGTTACTTTCCAAATAAAAAAACAGGACCCCGTGAGGTCCTGTTCAAATCTTTGTCATTGGGGGCTATCGCTAGCCAACCGCTGATGCCACAAAGCTACAATTTTTTCAGTTCAAAAAAAATTTTCTTCAAAAAGTTTTCCCAGATGTAAAGGTCATTGATTTTCAACAATTATATCAAACCCAATCATTTTCGATCCCGTTTTCAATGTTGAAAAACCTGAATCTGAAACCGTAAATAATGGAACTCAAAAACTTACAAATGTATCGCCTCTCCGTATGCAACTTCTATCGCATCTTTCACGCTTTCACTGATGGTCGGGTGAGGGTGTATACTATTTAATACTTCATGGTGTGTTGTTTCCAGTTTGCGGGCGGTAACCGTTTCTGCAATGATCTCAGTAACATTATAGCCTATCGCATGAGTACCCAGCCATTCTCCATATTTCGCGTCAAAGATCACCTTGATAAAACCTTCGGGATGACCTGCGGCAGAAGCTTTGCCAGAGGCACTTAATGGGAACTTACCTACTTTTATTTCATAGCCGGCATCCTTAGCCTGTTTTTCGGTATAACCTACTGAAGCAATTTCGGGGTAGCAATATGTACAGCCTGGTACATTATTATAATCAAGCGCTTCTGGTTGGTGGTTGTATTTTTTTTCTGCATATCCGATCGCTTCTACACAAATAATCGCTTCTTTTGAAGCTACGTGTGCAAGCGCCTGACCTGGTACGCAATCGCCAATCGCATATACACCCGGTACACTTGTCGTATAGTTCTTGTCTACAGTAATGCGACCCTTATCTGTTTTAATGCCGAGTTCTTCCAGTCCGATACCTTCGATATTCGCTGATACACCAACGGCACTCAGTAATACTTCCGCTTCCAGCACTACTTCGCCTGTCGCTGTTTTTACTTTTGCTTTTACCCCGCTGCCAGAAGTATCGACAGAAGTGACTTCGCTGCTGGTCATAATATCGATGCCCTGTTTTTTGAAATTCTTTTCAAGTTCTTTGGACACATCTTCGTCTTCAACAGGTACTATTCTTGGCAGGAATTCAACTATGGTGACTTTTGTTCCGATGCTGTTATAGAAATAGCCAAATTCAACACCGATGGCACCACTACCTACTACGATGATGCTCTTTGGTTGTTCAGGGAGGAACATTGCTTCACGGTAACCGATTATTTTTTTACCATCCTGTTTTAGTGCAGGTAATTCACGGCTCCGGCCACCGGTAGCAATGATGACATGTTTGGCTTCTACTGTTTGCTTTTTACCGTCTTTATCAGTAACCTCCAGTTTGCCCTTGCTCACCAACTTTCCAAAGCCCATCAGCACATCGATCTTGTTCTTTCGCATAAGGAATTGCACACCCTTGCTCATTTTATCTGCTACCCCACGACTTCTTTTGATGATAGCATCGAACTTGGGAGTACCTGTGGCCTCAATACCATAAGATTCTGCATGTTTGATATCATTTACCACCTGCGCGCTTTTTAATAGCGCTTTGGTGGGAATACAGCCCCAGTTGAGGCAGATGCCTCCCAGGCTTTCTTTTTCAATGATCGCTGTTTTAAACCCTAATTGTGCTGCACGGATAGCCGCAACATAACCTCCGGGGCCGCTACCGAGAACAACTACATCGTATGCCATATTTGGTTGATTGTTTTAATGTTAACCGAAAAAAGATTGGTATAGGAAATGAGTGGCGAAGTTATCTGAAAACAGGGAATTGGTCAAAAACAGTGACCCATATCCATGAATTCATCAGGAATCTCACCATTTATTTTACAAATCTTAAAACCTGTATCATAACAGCCCTGGATTTGAAAAGTTGCAAACGCCGGCTGGTATCCGAAAATCACCAGGCAAACTATCCTTCACATGCCCGGAATATATTTTTTAGTCACCGGGGAGCAAGAGGTATTTAAAATAAATGGTTATTTTTGGAGCTGAAAATCAAGCTGAACGGAGCTTTCAGCGGTTTTCAACACACGTGCAAAAAATCTATGGCCTGGGTTCTGGATTCTCGTATAAAACTCCTACCTTTGCCGTCCTAAATTTTCTAATCGTCATGGCTAGAGTTTGTCAGGTTACAGGTAAGGTCCCAGTGGGCGGAAATAAAGTGTCGCACTCGAACATTAAAACGAAGCGTCGTTTTCTCCCCAATTTGCAAAAGAAGCGGTTTTACCTGGCCGAAGAAGATAAGTGGATCACGTTGAAGTTAACAACTGATGCGATCCGCACGATCAATAAAAAAGGTCTCTTTACTGTAGTAAAAGAACTGCGGTTGAGAGGCGAAAAAATCTAATCCCGGCGAAGCCGAAGATTAAATTGAACAAGCGTATTTATCATAAAGCGTAAACAAAATGGCAAAGAGTAAAAATCGTGTACAGGTGATCCTGGAATGTACGGAGCATAAAACAAGTGGCCAGCCTGGCACAAGCCGTTACATCACTGTTAAGAACAAGAAAAACAACCCTGAAAGACTGGAGTTGAAGAAATTCAATCCCATTCTGAAGAAGGTGACTGTTCATAAAGAAATTAAATAATGTGCGAATATGCAGTAGTGCATATTTGGAATGGATGTGAGGAGTAGGAATAATTCGCACATTCGCATTTTCAACTTTTCAAATTTAAGTCATGGCAAAAGCAGCAAAAACCGCGATCAAGAAAGATCCAAAGCAAGCAGCAGAATCAAAGAATTATACAAAAGTGATCAAAGCTGTACGCAGTCCTAAATCCGGAGCTTATACCTTCAAGGAGCAGATCGTACACAAAGACAAGATCAAAGATTTTTTAGCTCAGAAATAATCTAATGAGCTGGTAAAATATTTAAAAGCTATTCGTTTGCGCGGATGGCTTTTGTTGTTATAAGTCAATATTAAAAATAAAAGATCAAACAGTGCATTCTCCTTATATCCATAAGTACCTGCCGGCTTTGATCTTTTATTGCTGAATTTTTAATTCTTCTCCATGGGATTCTTCAATAAACTATTCGGTAAAAAGGAAAAAGAAAGCCTCGACCAGGGATTACAAAAGACCAAGGAAGGTTTTTTTGCAAAGATCACTAAAGCCATAGCCGGTAAAAGTACCGTTGATGAAGAAGTCCTGGATAACCTGGAGGAAGCGCTGGTTAGTGCCGATGTGGGCATTGAAACCACGGTTAAAATAATAGAGCGTATTGAAAAGCGGGTGTCTAAGGATAAGTACATGAATGCTGCAGAATTAAATAAGATGCTGCAAGAGGAAATCGAACATATCCTGGTGGATGCCCCCGAATCGAACAGTTATGCCTTTGACTCTGAATTGCCAACCAAACCCTATATAATCCTTGTAGTCGGGGTGAACGGCGTAGGAAAGACCACTACTATCGGGAAACTGGCTTATAACTTCAAAAAAGCCGGGAAGAACGTCCTGCTTGGCGCTGCAGATACCTTCAGGGCCGCAGCCGTAGATCAGTTAACAATATGGAGTGAAAGGACAGGTGTGGCAATCGTAAAACAGGATACGGGCAGCGATCCTGCTGCTGTGGCATTTGATACAGTACAAAGCGCTGTTGCAAGAAAATCGGATGTGGTGCTGATTGATACGGCCGGTCGCCTGCATAATAAAGCTCACCTTATGGAAGAGCTCGGCAAGATCAAACGTGTAATACAAAAAACTATCCCCGATGCGCCGCATGAAGTATTATTGGTGCTCGATGGAAGTACAGGACAAAACGCCCTGGAACAGGCAAAACAATTTACCGCAACCACTGAAGTAACTGCACTCGCCATTACAAAATTAGATGGTACAGCAAAAGGAGGCGTTGTACTGGCTATTGCCAACCAATTCAAAATCCCTGTTAAGTTCATTGGCGTAGGTGAAAAAATGGAAGACCTGCTTGTATTCGACAAACATGAATTTGTTGATAGCTTATTTAACCTGCAGAGTAAAGAAGGATAATCATTCTTCTTTACCTTCATTTACGGTTTTTTCTTGCCGTCAAAAATTCAGGCCTTAAGCGGCCGGGAGTTTTTTTGAGCCGTCGCATATTTTAATACCCCAAGTCCTGCTACACAGGAGATGGCAGAGCCCACTAATACTGCGATCTTAGCCGATTCTGCCGCATGGGTATTCCCGGCAAATGCAAGATTAGAAATAAAAATGGACATCGTAAAACCAATGCCAGCAAGTATACCGGCGCCTAAAAGATGTTTCCAGTTGATATCTACCGGTAATGCTCCCAGTTTCATTTTTGTAAGCAGGAAACAAAATAGAACGATTCCCAGCGGTTTGCCAACAAACAATCCAAGTATAATACCAATGCTGTTGGAATTACTTAATTCACTTGCCCATCCATCCGATAATAACAATCCCGTATTTGCAAGAGCAAAAACAGGAAGGATAATAAATGCTACCGGCTTATGCAAAAAATGCTGCAGCCGGTAGGAAGGGCTTTTTTCATTATCCCCTCCAAATGGAATGGCAAATGCCAGCAGTACTCCTGTGATCGTTGCATGCACGCCTGATTTCAACATACAATACCACATGACAATGCCTGGAATAATATAAAAAAACAGGTTGTATACTCTCATTTTCCCCAGAATAAACAGACCGGCAAAAATCCCGAGCGCAGATAAAAGATAGACCCAGGCTATGCCATCATTGTAAAAAATGGCGATAACCAGTATTGCTCCAAGATCATCGATGATGGCCAGGGCCGTAAGAAAGATCTTCAGTGAATAAGGTACTCGCTTACCCAGTAATGCCAGCATCCCCAACGCAAATGCAATATCGGTCGCCATGGGAATACCAAATCCCGACTGGCTGATAGAGCCTTTATTGAATAAGTAATGGATCAGCGCAGGTACAAGCATGCCTCCGATGGCTGCAGCAACCGGAAGGGCCGCATTGCGCATATTCTTTAATTCTCCAACATACAATTCTCTTTCTATTTCGAGACCCACCAATAAAAAAAAGATTGCCATCAAGCCGTCATTCACCCAATGTTCAACGGAATAGTTAAGTTCAACGGAAAAAAATGAAAGATCAATATATGAATGCCAGAAATGAATAAACGATTCACCCCAACTACCATTGGCTATCACAAGAGCGATGATGGTACAGATCAGCAAAATAATTCCACCAGCTTTCTCGCTATCAAAAAATTCTTCAAATAAACGGGTTGTCAGCATTTGTGTGTATTTTAATTATGAAAACAACTGGCCGGATAGGAGGGTGCTACTTCACTGATTGTTGCACAAAATAAGGTTTTCATTATAACCAATACTATATTTTAAAACATCATTCGTGGCGCCCTGTGTTATTCTAATGCCTCCGCCTCCGCATTTTTTTCGTACCGGTAATAAGACATATAAAAAATGATACAGCTCATTGCCATGCAAATAAGGGGTAATAACCAGCGATTGGCCGAGAGGCTGAAAAAGATACTAACGATCCAGATACCAAATAATAATTGCAGATACCCTTCCATTTTCATATCGCCTGTATAAAGCAGGCAATGCATTAGTAATAACATAGCAGGGCCTGTGGCTACAATACATGTAAAATCGATAAGCTGGTGTTGGTTTACCGCAACTGCTTTAAGCGCCCAAAGTTCAGGTAACAACAACAGGAAATAAATAAAAAAAAGAGTAAGTAATGTTTGAAATGGCCTTAAAGGCAGGTTGCGGTAAAATCTTAATTTCGATTCTATAAACTGATGGTTTTTATAGATAAGCATGCTATGGCCAACGAGTGTTGTGATATAGATGAGCCATAGTATCCTATCCTCATATACATTCGCCTCCAGCCTGGCAAGCGCATAGAGACTAAAAAAGGATAAGGTCTTAATGATCGCCAGTGCAAAAAACTGTTCCCTGAAAATAAAACGGATCAAAAAACTGAAAAGATTCCTGGGCCATGGACGAAAAAAAGCCTTACTTATTGTAGAAAACAGCAGGAACCTTCCTTTCTTCAATGAATAATTATAAAATAGGACGGAAATTACACAAAGCAGGATCAGCGTAAGCGTTACCAGCAAAAGACCTGAATAATAGCCTTCTTTAATAGCAATAAAAACGACAAAAATAAAATAGATCCAAATCGGCATGAAAAAAGATATCTGTAGTCGCAATAGCGAGGCAAGTCTCTTTTTAAACGGAAGCGCATTTAAAAGAAATAAAAACTGGAATGCATTTTTTTGCAGATTGCTATAAAAAAAATGTACTGTTTTTAAAGCGTATATAATCCACGCCGATGCAGCAATTATAAAAAACCCCGGCGACGTTAATATACTTTTTATGATGGCATAATGAAACTGTACCGCATCAATGAAAGAAGGTTGTGTTCCAAAAAGAAGAAAAAAGCCAAACAGTAAAAAGCCACCATGTTGCCGGTAGTATGGCCCAGCCACTGCGCGTGATAGGATATGGTCTGTTTTATTCATATAAACCGGTCTCCTCTATCTTTTTGTCTTTCAGCAGCAATATTTTATTCAACGGCAGATCAACAGGTGCTATATCATGATGCGAGGTAAGCAGGAATGAAACTCCTTCCTGTTTTTTTTGGCTGATCAGGTCACAAAGTGCTTTTTGTGAAGCCTGGTCTAGTGTAGTGAAAGGCTCATCCAGCAATATCCAGGCTGGTTGACCGGTAAAAGCCATCAACAGGGACAGTTTTTTCAGCATACCGCTTGAATAACTGCCGGCCGGGTTATCCAGCCATTCACCGATACCCAATACCTGTTTTATTTTATTCACTTCGTTGGCAGTACCTTTTTTGACGCTGCGGACAAACTCTGTGAGATCGGAGCCGGGCAAAAAAGAAGGATAGGAGGGTTCTGCCTCAGCATGATTGACGAGGAACCGGTATTGTACCGGGTTTTTTTTCAGGTCAGTATTTCCATTTAATATGACCTGGCCTTTAAAGGGCAGCAGGCCTGCCAGCATTTTTAAAAAAGTGGATTTCCCCGAGCCATTTGCTCCTTTTAACCAGGTAATACCCGTCTGCAATTGCAACTGATCAATATCAAATACCAGGTGGCTGCCAAAAGCCTTTTGAATATCAGTTAGTTGGATCATTTCGCTACAAAAATCAGTAAATCATTTCACAAGAGAATATTAAAATAGTTGGTTGGTTAGTTTACCTTTGCGGCTTCAAAATGAAAACAAAAACACTCAAAAAGGATAAGGTCAATATCATTACCCTCGGCTGCAGTAAGAACATGGTAGACAGCGAGGTGCTTAGCGGCCAGTTACTGGCCAATGATATAAATGTTGTACACGAAAATAAAAAATCGGATCACAATATCGTAGTCGTTAATACCTGCGGCTTTATTGATAAAGCCAAAGAGGAATCGATCAATACCATCCTCGACCAGGTAGAATTAAAAAAAAGAGGCAAGCTTGATAAAGTTTATGTGACCGGTTGCCTGAGTGAACGTTATAAAAATAACCTGGAAGCAGAGATCCCGGAAGTGGATGCTTTTTTCGGTACAATGGAACTGCCCCTTATTCTCAAACAATTTGAAGCTGATTATAAAACAGAATTACTGGGGGAGCGTCTTCTGTCAACCCCGCAGCATTATGCCTATTTAAAGATCTCTGAAGGCTGCAATCGTACCTGCTCATTTTGTGCCATCCCATTAATGCGTGGGAAACATAGCAGCAAGACTATGGAGGATATTGTAAAAGAAGCTGAAGGATTAGTGAGAATGGGAGTGAAGGAGGTAATGCTTATTGCCCAGGAACTGACTTATTACGGTCTCGATATTTATAAGAAAAGGACCTTACCCGATCTGTTGCACCGGCTGGCAGATATAAAGGGATTGGAATGGATCCGGCTGCATTATGCGTATCCATCTAAATTCCCTCTGGAGATACTGGATGTTATGCGTGAGCGCGATAATATTTGCAACTATCTTGACATGCCATTACAGCATGCGGCCAATAATATGCTAAAAGCGATGAAGCGCCAGATCACCCGTGAAGAAATGGAAGAACTTACAGTGGCTATTCGCGAAAAAGTGCCTGGCATTTGTTTACGTACAACATTAATAGCAGGATTTCCGGGCGAAACACAGGATGATATAGAAGAACTGAAAGAATTTTTGCAACGACAGCGTTTTGATCGCGTGGGCATATTTTCTTACTCGCATGAAGAAGGTACTTCTGCTCACGACCTGGTCGATAACATACCCCAGGAGGAAAAAGAAAGAAGAGCGCAGGAAGTGATGGAAGTGCAACAGGAAATATCTTACGAAAAAAACCAGGAGAAAATAGGCAAAACCTTTAAGGTGCTTATTGATAAAAAAGAGTCGGGCCGTTATCTTGGCCGTACCGAATTCGATAGTGTGGAAGTCGACAATGAAGTGATCATACAGGCCGATAAGAAATTGGCTATTGGGGAATTCGTGCAGGTAAAGATCACGAAAGCATATGATTATGACCTGGAAGGCGTGGTGATATAAGACTGTACCTCTTTTAGTTATCCCTTAACAGGTCTTAGCTGCTGCTCGGGTATTGCTTTTATCCGCGTAGTTTAAAATCTACAGTCATCCACGCATATCTATTAGCAAATATTCCTGTTTCCTCTATTTTCCGGAATTGAACTGATAGCGTTCTTTGTTGAGTCAAAGAATAGTGATCCGGGAAACAGTAATAATCATCCGCTATTTATGAATACTCTTGCTCAGTTGGCCGGCCGCGTAACCGGCAGCTTTTTACCTGTGAGTCGTAATCCGCATCTTTTTATCAACGAAATTCCTGAAGACCTTCCTATCAACTACAATTGTGAATGGGTTGCTTCTGTTATCAGTAGCCTGCTGACCAGTGTATACATTCATACAAAAGATAATTGTCTTCGTTTGTCGGCAAGAAAATACGGGTACATCATTGTCTTTGAGGTTCATAAACCTGGTTACCTTAACGTAGAGCCGTTAAAATCGAACCTGGCGCAACTGCAAACAATGGCCGAGAAGATCGGAGGGTGTATTAATATAGGGAATGATCCTGTCAATGGCGCTGTCATTTCTTTTAGCTTCCCCAATCTCCCCATTGCCGCCTGATTGTAACGGCCAAACTTATCGTATGCATCTATTTTTGAGACATGCAGGGTTGGATACACTGCTAAATCATTATAATTTATCCAGCTTAAAATACCCCAGGTTGATTATATCTTCTTTTACTTCAGTTGCTGGTAAGAGTTGAATTGTAAAGTTTTCTTTTATTTCTTCCGGTAGTATATCCGTTATTTCATAAAGATCATCTACATCGATGCCGTATTTATCGTCCACATGTGAGGTAGCGCCTTTAAAGCCGGTATGTTTATAAAATGCAGTTTCCTTTGATCGCTGAATTGCTACCCCTTTATCAGTTGCTGCCACAATCATTTTATAGTGATACTCTTCAAAATCATTTTGTTTATAACCTCCAAGATTGATAAAAAACAGTTGCGCGGTTTGCGTCACTACCTGGCTTGTTCTGGGAATGACGGAAACAGCATAACCGTCAACCTGTGTCACTTCTCTCCAGGCATCAATATGCAGTTTGCCCTTTGCTTCAGGCCAGGATTTTACAATAGCGGGAACAAGGTCTTTTAATTCATTGCCGACCGCAAAAAAAATATCATGTTGTTCCGTGTTTCTTCCCTGCGGTTTACAGCCGAGCAGGAGCATAAAAAGCCTTGGGTTTGCCATTTTTCAAAAATAAATAAACAGCTGATATGGCTAAGGAAAATAAATGCTAATTTACCGGTATGGTCAGTATTTCAACTGCAAAGGAAATGGCGCTGGCGTTTCCTGAGACTGATGAGCACCAGCATTTTGATAAACCTGCTTTCCGGGTCAGGAGTAAAATATTTGCGACCGTACATCTGAAAGACAGGATCGTTGTAGTCAAGCTTACGCCTGAAGATCAATCTGTGTTCTGCCGGTTTGATAATACCGTCATCTATCCCGTGGCAGGAGCCTGGGGGCGTCAGGGCTGGACTATGATCGAATTAAAAAAAGTCCGTAAGGAAATGTTCAGGGACGCATTAACGGTTGCATATTGCACGGTTGCGCCCCAACAACTGGCAGAACAATTCTTACCTGGAAAAGGAAACCCGGATCAATTCTAAGCTTGTCTGGCTTTTTAATATTGAAGTTCTTTTTGAAATCGTAAACTCATAAATGCGTTAGTAGTATTTCTCTTTTGCGGGGTAGGTCAAGGTTTCGGCAACAGATTTCACACAAAGCCTTGTATTAAGACTCAGCATGAAATCTCTTGTCAGAATTTTGCTGCACAAAACCAGAAGGAGAAATAGTATGAAGTAAAATAAGATTCGTTACTTATCGGGTCTTTTTTCAATTTTATAATATCAGGTCAGCAAGTTTCGGCTTTCCAGCTGCCTTCAAAGTAGCTTTTACTCCTTCCCGTGCAAAATTCCAGGCATCCTTCAAGGTCTGGTTATCCGCTGCGGCCACAAAGATTTTTCCTACATAATTGTCTATAGAAAAAGTAAAATTATATTGCTTTTGTTTGATGCCCATTGCTTCCATCATCCTGGTCATGCTCTCTGAAGCGCCATAAACAATCCATTGATCAATGCCGGTTGGTTTACTAAGTTGATCTGTTATGTCTTTGCCGTCTTCACCCAGCATTTTCTTATTTTGATCAAACCACCTGGTGGCTTCGTCCTTGGTTTTTGCTTCCCATCGAATGTCATTTACACGTTGTATTGTTGCATCGTCGCCAAGATTATTATATACTTTCATCCAATCGTCAGTCTGTCCTGCTTTTAATTTATATTTTGAGCAGGCGGATGCGGGAATAAAGAAATCCGCTTTATTTGTTTTTGAGATGGCCGGTAATTCCTGTGCTGTTAACGCCGAAACAAGAAAGGAGGAGATAATACAAAGCAATAGCTGTTTCATATTTTTATTGTAAACCTATCTGTTTACATTGCTTCAACCTATACCATATATTGGGTATTTATTACCGATCGCTTACCGGACGGTTTTTTCCATAATGGAAAATTCAAGCGGTTGCGTAGGTATTCCAAACCGCTGGTCTACTTTCAGGGGCTCCATTTTGCCAGTGTGATGATACCCGTGCCGCTCATACCAGGCAACCAGTTCATGACGGATACTGATAACGCGCATATATATCGACCGGCATTGGGTTGCTTTTGCGTGTGCTGTTTCCGAAGCCAGCAATTTTTTCCCGATGCCTTTGTTCTGCTCCAAAGGTGATACACTCAGCATACCGAGATATAGCCTGTCAGTCGTCTTTTGTAAAAAGACACAGCCGGTAATTTGCTTTTGTTCGTTCTCATTCTTGAGAAAGACGGCGTCTGGTAGTTCCATAAGCTCCCGCAGGTTTGCTGCATCTGTACGCAATTCTCCGCTAAGCAGGTCTGCTTCTGTTGTCCAACCTTTTTTTGATGCATCACCGCGGTAGGCGTTGTTTAGCAACGATTCGAGCCCCGGGATATCATTCAATTGAGCAATTGATACAGGCATTTCTTCTTTTGTTAGATTTGGTACTTAGGTTCGATTTAAATGCAAAATTCAAAAGTAAAAACTTAAAAACAGCTCCCGTATTTCGTGGCAAACTACGGATTTGATTTTTACATTTACCTTTAAATACACCCGATTTAATTAATAACCTGAGGGGGTTATTTTTTTTTCTTCGCGCCTCTTTTTATCGGTTTGCCATATTTTTTCATCATCCTGTCCTTATTCCGCACTATATGATTTACTTTTTTGTTCTTTGCTGATTTTTCATGGAAAGCACCGCTATCCGCTACTTTTTTGGGCAACTTTGTTTCAAATATTTTCATGTACACAGACGGTTTTTCGTCCTCTGTCAGTGTATCTGAGATTTCAAGATCTTCCGGTAGTTCGAGCATGGGGATCTTGTAATTCATCAGTTCTTCTATTCTTGCCTGGCTTTCTTTTTCTTTCGCAGTAATAAAACTGATAGCGATACCTTTTTTATCGGCGCGACCTGTTCTGCCAATTCGATGAATATAGTTTTCCGCAACTTCAGGAAGATCAAAATTGATCACATGGGTCACTTCCGCGATATCCAGTCCTCTTGCTATTATATCAGTAGCGATAATGAACCGGTAATTACCATCCTGGAATTGGTTGACTGTATTGAAACGATGATTTTGTTCTTTATTCGAATGTATCACACCGGCTTTGTCAGGGAACAATGGTGACAATCGTTCATAAAGCTGGTCGGCCAATTGTTTGGTGGCAACAAATACAAGCACTTTACTCATCGTGTGATCCTGGCCTAATAGCCATTCCAGGAAATTCACCTTGGTATTAAAATTAGGGAGGTCATAACCCGTTTGTTCGATATTATCCAATGGAGTACCGGTAGGAGCTGCTTCAATTTTAACCGGGTTATTAAAATAAGTTTCGATCAGTGATTCTACTTCTTCTGTCATAGTTGCTGAAAACAACAGGTTTTGCCGCTTCGGTGGTAAAAGGTCGAGGATATTTTTTAGTTGTGTGCGAAATCCCAGGTTCAGCATTTCATCCACCTCATCAATTACCAGTCGCTTTATTTCCTTCAATCGCAGTGAGCCACTCATGGCCAGGTCGTATAATCGGCCAGGTGTGGCAACCACAATATCAATTTTCTCCTGTACAGCGAGACGTTGCGGATTTATATTTACACCACCATATACCCCCACGACTTCAAGAGACTGGTAGGTGGTCAGTTTTTTGATGGATTCCACTACCTGTACTACCAACTCACGGGTAGGTACCACGATCACTACTTCCGGGTACCTCATTTTTGTAAATTTCCATAACCGCAGTATGGGTAAAAGATAAGCAAATGTTTTGCCCGTACCAGTCTGGGCAATCCCGCAAACATCACGACCAGACATCATTACCGGAAATACTCTTTCCTGTATGGTAGTAGGCGTACGAAGTCCCAGGTCATCCAGTGCATTCAGCAGGGATTTATTCAGATTCAGGTCGGCGAAAGTCATAATTAATAATAAGTTGTGTAAAGGTAACTATAGTAAAGTAGAGAAAGAATAATATAGGGAACAGGCAGTTGGGACGGGTCATTAATCCTTCTTTTCCTATCTTTAATCCTACCAAAAAAACAGATATGTCATTTGAATGGAAGGGAGTTTTTCCCGCACTTACAACAAAGTTTACCAATAATGATGAACTTGACCTGCCCCTCTTTAATAAAAACCTGCAGGCCCAGCTTGCAGCCGGGGTGGAAGGTATTATTCTCGGCGGCACACTGGGCGAAGCCAGTGTATTGACTACGGAAGAAAAAGAGCGGCTGGTAAAATTTGCGATAGAAAAAGTAGAAGGCAAAGTACCGGTCATACTTAATATAGCAGAAGGAAGTACAAAGCTGGCACTGGAACAGGCGGCCTACGGCAAAGCCTGGGGAGCAAGGGGATTGATGTTGTTGCCTCCGATGCGTTATAAAACAGATCACCGGGAAACGGTTACTTATTTTAAAACCATCGCTGATAGTACAGACCTCCCTGTTATGATCTACAATAATCCTGTGGATTATAAAACAGATGTGACACCGGATATGTTTGAAGATCTGACGGTCTGTGCCAATATAACTGCGGTAAAGGAAAGTACCAGGGATGTAACGAATGTTACGCGTATGATCAATCGCTTTGGCAGCAGGTATAAAATACTCTGTGGTGTTGATACATTGGCAATGGAAGAAATGCTATTGGGGGCAGATGGATGGGTAGCGGGTCTTGTTTGTGCTTTCCCTGCAGAAACGGTTGCAATCTACCGGTTAGTAAAGGCAGGTGATATCAACGCAGCCGCAAAAATCTATCGCTGGTTCATGCCATTGTTGGAACTGGACATACATTCCAAACTTGTGCAGTATATAAAACTGGCCGAAAAACAGGCCGGCATAGGCAGCGAATATGTACGGCCACCAAGATTGATATTGGAAGGAGAAGAAAGGGAACGGATTTTGAAGGTGATCGATACAGGGATTGCCAGCAGGCCAAAACTATAAAAGTAATTACTGGCAGCTCACAGTTTCGTAACGACTATTGACAAACAAAAGATGGGCTGACCTGGATTTAAAAAATAAAAAAGCAATGATGATGTTTGATGATTCTACAGCAGGGGAAATAGAAAAAGCACTTGAAACTTCCTGGAATGCATTTAGTATTTATAAAAAATTACCACTTAAACGACGCGCTAATTTTATGCGATCCATTGCAAAAGAAATGGAGGCATTAGGCGATGAACTTTTACAGGTGGCCGGTGAGGAAACAAGTCTGCCGGAAGCAAGGTTAAGAAATGAACGGGCAAGGACCATTTATCAATTGAACTCCTACGCAGATGCATGTGAAAGAGGCGAGTGGCTGGAAGCAAGGATCGATACGGCAATCCCAGAAAAAAATCCTCCCAAACCAGATATCAGGAAAATGCTGGTGCCGCTTGGACCGGTGGTGGTATTTGGTGCAGCCAATTTTCCTTTTGCTTATTCTACAGCGGGTGGAGATACGGCCTGTGCATTCGCTGCAGGATGTCCGGTCATTGTGAAAGCGCATCCCGCGCATGCCCGGACAAGCGAACTGGTAGCCTCCGCTATATTAAAAGCAGCATCGTCTGAAAAAATGCCGGCAGGAATTTTTACGCATATCCACGGGGCCTCATTCGAAGTTGGTCAGGCATTGGTAGAAAATCCATATACAAGAGCCGTGGGATTCACAGGCTCTTTTACCGGAGGCAAACAATTATTCGATTGGGCCAATCAACGCAAAGTACCCATTCCGGTATTTGCGGAAATGAGTAGCATTAACCCGGTATTTTTAATGCCAGGCAAAATGAAAACTGCTGCTGTGGAAACAGCAAAACTGTATGCAGGATCAATCACATTGGGAGTAGGCCAGTTTTGTACCAATCCGGGTCTTATCATTGGCATTGACAATGCGGATCTGCAATTATTCCAGGAAACACTGGGCGCAGAAATAAAGCAAATAGCCCCGGGTAATATGCTTAATGCAGGCATCTTCAAAAACTATGTAGAGAAACGCGGAAATGCACTGGCGCAGGACGCAGTTGATACAGTTGCCGTATCCGAAACAGACCCACAATTAAACCAGGGAGCGCCTACGCTTGCTTCTGTAACTGCTGCGGTTTTTATGAGTAACCCGGTACTTCATCTCGAGGTATTCGGTCCTTATTCACTGATCGTTCGTTGCAAAGACCAGGAGGAAATGCTGGCAGTAACTCATCATCTTGAAGGGCAATTGACGGCTTCCCTGATGGCCACTGATGATGATATAAGGTCGAATGAAGAATTGATAGAAGCTATCAAAAATATATGCGGACGTTTTATAGTGAATAGTGTGCCTACCGGCGTAGAAGTATGCCTGAGCATGCAACACGGTGGACCTTTTCCGGCAACCACGGACTCAAGATTCACCTCTGTTGGAGCCGATGGTATTAAAAGATTTGCAAGACCTGTGGCATTTCAGAATTGGAACAATGAGTTTTTGCCAGAGGAGTTAAAAAACGAAAACCCGCTAAAGATCTGGCGTACAGTAAATGACAGGCCAGATCAGTCGGCTATTTTGTGATGTACAGGAAATACAGTCGTGATCTATTTGCAGCAGATAGTTTAGTAATGTTTCTCGGGTACTATTTTTTATAATAAACTATTTCGTTTTTATAAACCAAACTACAGTATGGGAAAAAATAGTATTCTTATTGTATTGATGCTTGCAGCTACAATTAAAGGACCAGCACAATCTGCTGCCAGGGATTCTATTATTGA
>CAZGSG010000068.1:0-23116 GCA_964528095.1 uncultured Terrimonas sp. | reverse complement strand
CACCGATTTGGCTAACCTGTAAGCCTCCTGAAACTCCGGGTCCTGAATAAAATCTGCATTATGATAAGTGTAGAGTAAGTCATGGTCATAAGTCAGTCTACTTCTTTCAAGCGATACATATTTTTTCTTTAAATAGCGAAGGCAAAAGCGTTCTATCAGGTTTTTCATTCTTATTCGTATTTTTTGCTTTGCCAAACTAATTTAGGGCGCACAATTCCCGGGAATGACCCTGTATAATTTCCCCTCGCAGAATTTCCGGATATTTTATCAGTAATATTAAACGCAACACAATCCGGTTCGAGGAAATGAATGATATTAGTGCCGGATACCTCCATTGCCGCGATGTGTACGGAATAGGATCCTTCTGCCAATAGATTTTCAGGTATCCAGGCGGTGACCTGGTATTTTCCGGGCGATCTGTCTGATAATCGTATTAAAGAGGATACATCATGCGCATTAAAAATATTATTCCCCGATGCGTCGAATACTGAAATACCATGTGTGAATGGTGGTAAGGTTTGTTTTACCGAGAAGGAAAAACTAATACCAATTAAAGCCGTCGCATCAAATAGTTCACTTGCATTGGCATCTTTATCATGAACAATTGCTTCTATTAATCGTATTTTTTCATTACCAGGAGCGAATTGTTCAAGATCCCATCTTCTTATGGCGTTAGAGCCAAACTCATTCTTTAAATATTCTTTTGTTACATTATTAACACTATCTGATAATTTCACTTTACCATGTTCAAGTAATACAGCCCGGTCGCACAACCGATTTACCGCTTCCATATTGTGACTTACAAATAAAATAGTGCGTCCATGCGTCTTACTGACCTCTTCCATTTTGCCAATGCATTTTTTCTGGAATTCCCAGTCCCCAACCGCCAGTACTTCATCGATTAAAAGTATTTCAGGTTCCAAGTGAGCAGCAACGGCAAAAGCCAGTCTCATTTGCATTCCACTGCTATAGTTTTTTATAGGAGTATCTAAAAAAAGCGCTACACCACTAAAATCAACGATAGCGTCAAAGTGCTTATTGATCTCTGTTTTTTTTAAACCCAATATGGAACCATTCAGGAAAATATTTTCTCTTCCTGTCAATTCAGGATGAAAACCTGTGCCAACTTCCAATAGACTCGCCAGGCGTCCACGGATGATTGCTTCACCCTTTGTAGGGTAAGTAATACGACTTAGTATTTTTAGTAATGTACTTTTACCGGCTCCATTCCTGCCAATTATTGCAACCCTTTCTCCCTGGTTTATCTGGAGATTGATGTCTTCCAATGCCCAAAATTCGCTTGCTTTTTTTTCTTTTTGCTGTAGTCCTGTTTTAAAGGCCCCCATAATGGCATCCCTGAAAGTAAGATAGGGAGCCTTTATCCCTAGCTTATATTGTTTGCTCAATTGGGTTATTTCTATTACGGGTTTCATGGTTTACAATATATCAGCAAAAGAATTTTCTGTCTTTCTAAAATAATAAAAACCAGTTGCCAGGCATACAAGAAGAGAAAATAAGCTGATCAGGACACCAGTCCAATTGATTGATGCCGACAGGCCATACCTGATTAATTCAAGAGCGCCATTAAGCGGATTGAGATAGAACAATGAAACGATCCACTGATTATATGTATCTAGAGCATGAATGGAATAGACAATTTGGGACCCAAAAAAGAGTAATTGCATCGCAAATGGTAGCAGGTAGCGAAAATCACGATATTTTACATTTAGCGCGGCAAGGAACATTCCTATTCCCATAGAGGAAAAAAAAGTGACCAATAAGGCTATTGGAAAACACCAGACAGCATTCCAGTTCACGGGTTGCCGGAATACGAGTAGTATAATAAGAAATAATAAAAAGGCAATAAAAAAATCGATTAAAGAAGCTATTAGTGTAGACAAAGGAATGAGCAACCTTGGAAAATAGATCTTTCTGATCATTGGCGCACTACTTAGCAGGCTTTCACTACTATGGCTGATACCGGAAGAAAAAAGTCCCCAAAAAACCAGCGCCGCAAGTGTATATACAGGGTAACTGATCTCTGAAGTTATTTTAAGCGCCCGAAAAAACACTACATAAAAAATGGCCATCAACAAAAGGGGCTGAAGAATTGCCCATAAAATACCAAGAAATGTTTGGCGATATTTTACCTTTACATCTCTCCAGACGAAGAAGTAAAGTAATTCCCTGTTTTCCCATATTTCCGTAAGATTTAAGGAAAAGGAGCGTAGCGGAACGATTTTTATTTCCTGTTCTTTCATGATAGTATGAGGGATCGCGGTAAAGATAGGCAAAACGTTATATTTTTGTTTTTACCCGGCAAGCCAAAGATGGCTTTAATTAATCCTGGAAATTCATATCCGGTATAATAAAATGCAAGCGCCTGATAAAAAATATTTTCTCCAGCAGTTTCTCCAAAATGATTATTTCCATGGAGGAATCGGCTGCGTGGATGCAGAAAAGGTATTACTGGCCAATGGATACCAGCCGGTATTATTTCCTCATCAGCGGAATTTTTCCTTTAAGGCAAAGCTCGGCAGGGCCTTATTTTTGGCTGAGGTTTTTTTTTCTATTACAAAACCGGCCACTATTGTTTTTATCTTTCCTTCGTACGGGCGAATGGACAAATGGCTGATCTGCCTGCTCAATAAAAAGAAAAATACCCGGATGGTCTGTCTTATTGCCGACATCGACGGGTTAAAAGATGGAAACCCTGATTTATTGAATAAAGAAATCAGGTTCTTTCAGCATTTCAGGTATTTTATTGTGCATAACGAGCGAATGCAGCAATGGCTGAAAACAAAAATACCAGAAAGCAAATCGGGTATTATTGAATTCTTTGATTTCCTGACGAAACCGCTTGTCCTGCAACGGCAAATATCTTATGAGATAGCATTTGCCGGTAACCTTGAAAAAAGTGGTTTTTTAAAACATTTGCATCTGCTGGAAAAGGAGTCGCCCCGACTTCATTTTCATTTATATGGTGAAGGGATAACACAGGCTATGACAGACCAGGCTGGCGTAACCTATCATGGTGTATCGGCACCATACGATATGCCTGGTAAATTACAGGGATCTTTTGGACTGGTATGGGATGGAGAAAGTATAGATGGGACAGGGGGTGGTAGTATGGGCGATTACATGCAGTATATCAGTCATCACAAACTGTCTTTGTATATTGTAAGCAAGCTGCCCCTGATCGTGCCTGCATCGGCTGCTTCGGCGCCATTGATTGAAAAATATGGAATCGGGATAGTTGTCAACAGTCTGTATGAAATACAAGAAAGGATCAGTGCGCTGACAACGCAGCAGTACACCGATATGCAGAATAATATGTTTGAACTGGCGGAAAAAATAAGTAAAGGCCAGTGCCTTGAAGAAGCACTGGCCAGGTTATCCGATCATTTACAGGGATAAATTTTTCATATAGGCTGCTCCGGCTTCAGCAGATTTCAATGGAGTAGTGCCATCATATCTTTCCTGCTCAACTATATAATATTCCATTCCATTCTGACTGGCGGTTTTCAGGATCTTGGGAAAATCAATACTTCCTTTTCCAAGATCGCAGGAATCGGCGGCTTCAGTGGAGCCTTTTGTACGGTCCTTTACATGACAGAGCCGGAAGCGCCCTTTATATTTTTTTAACCACGCTTCTGGGTCCTGTTTGGCAGTAACTACCCAATAGATATCCATTTCATAATCTACCAGGGCCGCATCTGTATTATTCATCATCACATCCTGAGGGTATTGTCCCTCCAGTTGTTCAAAGGAATAAGCATGGTTGTGATAGGCAAAACGGATTCCGTTCTTTTTACATATTTCGCCCTTCAGGTTAAAATCAGCGGCTATCTTTTTAAAATCATCCAATGTCTTTTGCGGGCCTTTCCAGGGGCAGGCCAGGTATTTCATTCCTATGGCTGCTGCTTCAGCGGCTTTTCTTTCAAAATCTTTGTTGATATCACAATGGCTGGATATCATTTTCAGTCCAAGATCATCCAGGTATTTTTTATAGTCCGTATTGCTCATGCCCCAAAACATGCCCTGCGCACCTTCATATCCTTCTACCTGTTTGTATCCAAAGGAGGCAATTTGTTTCAATACTCCTTTCGGGTCTTTTGGCAAATCGTCGCGCAATGTATAAAGCTGCAGCCCAAAGTTGCTTATTTTTTTTGCAGCTTCTTCTGCGGCTTCTTTGGGCATTAATTTACAAGCCCATGGAGCAAGTGCAATGCCTGCTGCCAGCATGCCGCCATTTCTCAGGAGTTCTCTTCTTTTATAATTCATTTTCAGGAGCGTTTGATTATTAAATAAGTTAATTATTCAGCCCAGGCACGATCGCCCTTTTTATAAGGAAAATTGCCATCATATTTTGCCGGCACAGCTTCATATCTCAGCGATTGTGTTGCTCCCGGTTTGGAAGTGTAAAAGCCCAGCATCGTCAATTGTTTCATCTGGGTAAAATAATGTGTTGGTTTTGTCTCTTTTTTGAAATCATTATTTCCCTTTGCCTTTTCCGCCTTTGCTTTTTCATTTTGTTCTTTATCAAGCTCGCTTTTACTTTTTTGATATTCTTTGGCTTCTTTATCAAGGCTTACCAATAATTCATGCCGTTGTTCAGGAGTAGCTTTCATAAAGCCGGTATCATATTTTTTCTTACATGCTTCGTCCAGCTTTTTGATCCCTTCATGAAAGATATCCTGGTTGTTTTTATCATAGGTATCATTGACCATTATTTCCATGAACTTTCCAATCTCCGCATCTTTAGCTCCGGGTGTTTTGGTCCTGGGCAGGATGGTTTCACCTACTTCATCCAGGAATGCGATATCATCAGCATTAAAGGTTGAACCGCCGATAGAAGGTGGGTTGGTACAACCGGAAAGAAACAACTCTCCCCCAATAAATACACTGCCTGTTGCCAGGGCGATCATTTTTAAAAGTTCTCTGCGTTCCATATTACAATTTTAAAATGTTCAATTATTCATAGCTGTAATACCTGTCCGGAATTACAAATTTTGTTTTTTTAATTCGCTGACCGCAAAATCGGCTGCTCTCGCAGTAAGTGCCATATAGGTGAGTGATGGATTCTGACAGGCAGAGGAGGTCATGCATGCACCATCCGTCACAAATACGTTCTTTGCATCCCATACCTGGTTATTTTTATTCAATACGGATGTTTTGGCATCGCGTCCCATCCTGGCTGTGCCCATCTCATGAATCCCATGGCCCATGGCATGACCGCTGTCCCAGGTATTCACATTTTTTGCGCCGGCTATTTCCAGGATCTCTTTCATTTCAGCAACAATATCTTTTCTCATCTTCCATTCGTTCTCTTTTATTTCCGCATCCATATTCAATGCAGGAAGGCCCCATTTATCCTTTAAGTTCTTATCCAGTGCAATTTTATTTTCATGGTAAGGCAATGTTTCACCAAAACCTGTGGCACCGATATTCCATCCACCCGGCTCTGCTAATGCATCTTTCAGATCGCCGCCAATATTGAGCTCGGCTATTTCCCTTCTCCAGCCGGAACGGCTGGCTGCACCCTGATAGCCAAAACCCCGGAGATAATCTCGTTTGTCCCCGCCAAGATTGACGAAGCGCGGAACATAAAATCCAGTCGGTCTTCTGCCATAAATATAGTTTTCTTCATATCCCTCCACAGCTCCTGATGCTCCCAGGTTATAATGATGGTCCATCACATTATGCCCGAGTTCATCCGAACTACTGCCCAGGCCTCCCGGCCAGATATCAGTGGCAGAGTTGAATAGTAACCAGGTGGAATTTAATGCTGATGCACAAACAAAAATAATTTTACTACTGAATTCATATGTTTTATTGGTTTCAGCATCCAGCAATTCTACACCTTTCGCTTGCTGTGTGTCTTTATTGTAAATGATCTTTGTAGCAATAGAGAAAGGTCTTACAGTGAGATTATTTGTTTTTAATGCTGCCGGCAGGGTAGAGGATTGGGTACTGAAATAGCCCCCGAAAGGACAGCCCTCCCAGCATCTCGATCTGTACTGGCAATTCGTTCTACCTTCTATGGCTGCTGTAAGGTTGGCTGTGCGACCAATAATAAGATGCCGCTGTCCTTTATAATATTTTTTGATCCTTGCTGCTACGTCTTTTTCAACAACATTCAGATCCATCGGTGGCAGGAACTGACCATCGGGTAAATGAGGGATGCCTTCGATAGAGCCACTGATGCCGGCAAATTTTTCGACATGATCATACCAGGGAGCAAGGTCTTTATAACGGATCGGCCAGTCTATTGCAATGCCATCTTTACTGTTTGCTTCAAAGTCAAGATCGCTGAGGCGATAGCTTTGACGGCCCCATAGAATAGACCGTCCTCCCAGTTGGTAACTACGCCACCATGTAAAAGGTTTTGTTTCCGCATAGGGATTATCCTTTTCATTGGCCCAGTAGTCCATTACGGCTTCACTTGCTGCCCAGCCCCGATGAATGACAGGATAGTTGTTCTTTTGTTCCTGTGTTGTAGCGCCCCGGTGAGTAAACTCCCAGGGGTTTTTGCTGGCCGTTTTATAATCCTTTAAATGTTCAAAATTGCGTCCTCTTTCGAGCAGCAATACTTTCAATCCTTTTTCACATAATTCTTTAGCTGCCCAGCCACCACTGATGCCTGAACCAATAACGATCGCATCAAAGCTATTTTGCTGTTGTGCTTTGTTATTAATATGTACATCTAAAGTATCTGGCATATGAATTTTATAAGTTGCCCTTTTTTAATTCTTTTACTGCAAAATCCGCTGCTCTTGCAGTAAGCGCCATATAGGTCAATGATGGATTAACACAGGAAGCAGAAGTCATGCAGGCCCCATCTGTTATAAACACATTGGGCGCATCCCATACCTGGTTATTGCCGTTAAGCACAGATGTTTTAGGGTCTTTACCCATTCTCGCAGTGCCCATTTCATGTATACCCATGCCTACTTCATATCCACTATCGTAGACATTAATATCTTTCACGCCTGCCATCTCCAGCATTTCCTTCGCATCATTCATCATATCCTTACGCATCCTGATCTCATTTTCTTTTATCTCTACATCCATATCCAGTACAGGCAATCCCCATTTATCTTTCTTGTCTTTATTAAGGGTTATTTTGTTATCGTGATAGGGAAGCATTTCTCCAAAGCCAGTAAGGCCAATACGCCAGCCGCCGGGTTCTGCCAACGCATCTTTCAGATCGCCACCAATAGTTAGTTCGGCAATATCCCTGTTCCAGCCAGAGCGACTCGCGCTGCCCTGGTATCCAAAGCCACGTACATAATCTCGTTTGTCGTCATAGATATTGCGGAATCTTGGAACATATACCCCTGTAGGGCGTCGTCCAAAAATATATTTATCATCATAACCTTCTACTTTGCCTGAAGCGCCGCAACGAAAATGGTGGTCCATTACATTATGTCCCAATTCGCCGCTGCTGCTACCCAATCCGCCATCCCATACATCGGTAGCAGAGTTCATCAGCACCCACGCGGAGTTCAATGCTGAAGCATTGAGGAAAACGATCTTCGCTTTGTATTCATATGTCTGGTTGTTTTCCGCATCCAGCACCTCTACACCCGTCGCTTTTTTTGTATTCTTATCATACAATATTTTGGTGACAATGGAAAAGGGTCTGAGTGTAAGATTACCAGTAGCTGTTGCAGCAGGAAGTGTGGCCGATTGTGTGCTGAAATAAGCACCAAAAGGACAGCCTCTCCAGCAACGGTTGCGATACTGGCAATTAACACGTCCCTGTTCCGGTCTTGATTCGGTGATATTAGCAGACCTGCCGATGAACATATGACGGGTACCCTTTGATTTTTCTTTTAACCTTGCTGCTACATCTTTTTCTACGATATTCATTTCCATGGCTGGTAAAAAATCACCATCCGGTAATACTTCCAGTCCTTCTTTGCTACCCTGTATTCCTGCAAATCTTTCCGCATACCCATACCAGGATTCAATATCATTGTACCGGATCGGCCAGTCTACGCCAATACCTTCCTTTGCATTCGCTTCAAAATCCCATTTGTTCCAGCGGTAGCTCTGGCGTCCCCACATAAGCGAACGGCCACCTACATGATAGCCCCTGAACCAGGAGAATGGTTTTGTTTCTGTATAAGGACATTCCTTATCCTTTACCCAGTAATCAAGTACCTCTTCATTCAGCGGGTAGTCTCTTTTAAGAACAGGATAATCTTCGATCATTTTTTGTGTGCGACCACCACGGTGAGGAAATTCCCAGATATCCTTGCTTGCGTTGGTATAATCTTTTACGTGTTTGATATCCCGGCCACGTTCAAGCATGATCACTTTTAGTCCTTTTTCACAAAGTTCTTTTGCTGCCCATCCGCCACTAATGCCGGAGCCAATTACTATTGCATCGTACGTATTATCTGCCATATATCAGGTTTGCGTTTATGATCAATTATTGTATATCAACATTAAATTAAAAAATATGCGGTTAAATGCAGGCTATTAAATGTTAATTATGCATTTTAAATATCACAGATCTTTATTGCTTTTTTTAGCGCTGTGAGTTTGTCTTTGTTTTCTTTTGCTGTAGGAATAAATTCCTGGGCTACATAGCCCGTGTATCCTGTCGCAAGGATCTCTTTCATGATAGCAGGGTAATACAATTCCTGCGATTCATCAATCTCATGCCTGCCGGGAACACCTGCCGTATGATAATGGCCAAAATAAGCATGATCATTACGAATGGTACGAATCACATCTCCTTCGTTGATCTGCATATGGTAGATATCATACAGGAGTTTAAAATTTGGTGAACCGATCCTTTTACACAGTTCCACGCCCCAGGCGCTTTTATCGCACATATAATCTTTATGATCTATTTTGCTGTTGAATAATTCCATCTGGATGATGACATTATTTTTTTCTGCCAGGGGCATGATCTTTTTTAACCCTTCCGTGCAGTTTTTCATACCGGTTTCATCATCCATACCATTGCGGTTGCCGCTGAAACAGATAAGATTTTTGTAGCCGGCCGCAGCAACAAGAGGAATAGCCTCGGAGAACTCTTTGATAAGCGCGGGATGCAATGCAGGATTGTTCCATCCCTCGGTGAGACTGATATTGCCTGCAGTATAACACATGGAACAATGGATACCATTTTTTTGTAAGACCGGCCAGTCTTTGGGAGCTACCAGATCGATGGCAGAAAGTCCCAGGCTTTTAACTGCCTGGCACATTTGTTCAATGGAAAGATGACCGAAAGTCCACCAGCAAACCGAATGATTGATATTCCCTTTTAATTTTTGTGTTTCCATAGTTTCAAATGCCGATGCCTGCCCCGGTTGTAAGACCGCGGCAGCCAATGAGCCCAGTGCAATTTTTTTTATAGCCGTGCGACGACTGGAATTATTTTCCATCTGGTAATCATTAATTATGCATCATCCTGCTTTGAAGCATGATTATTTAGGTTCAGCAATTTTATCCCTTCAATTCATGATAACTCTTATTCAACTGACAAACCTGATCAAGCTTTTACATGTGCTGTGATAGTCCTTAAACGATTTCGGGTTTCTTTTTTTCATCTTTGAAAAACAAAGCGAAAAGAAGAAAGACCACTGCCGCAATAGCGGCAGGAATGATCCAGATCATCTTATAATTAAATACGTTGTCTGCTACTTTGTACGAATCAGTGATCATGCCTGCAAT
This sequence comes from uncultured Terrimonas sp., assembly GCA_964528095.1. Taxonomy (GTDB): domain Bacteria; phylum Bacteroidota; class Bacteroidia; order Chitinophagales; family Chitinophagaceae; genus CAZGSG01. Next base: position 13,423 of record CAZGSG010000068.1, on the reverse strand, counting down.
TTCAAAACCGATCAGCATACCTACGCCATAGGTGGCCAGCGTTATAAGACCCTGTGCGGCGCTTTTATATTTTTCACCAGCCCTTGCGTTTGTATAGATCTGGCCGGATACAAAAAAGAAATCATAACAAACACCATGAAGCGCTATTCCGATAATGAGCATAAAGCTCAACTCACCTGCGTTGCCATAGGCGAACAACGCGTAACGGAGAGCCCATGCAAGCATGCCCACAAGTATAGTTTTCTTAAAGCCGTATTTGGTAAAAAATACTGGTAAGAGCAGGAGGAAAAGAACTTCAGAGATCTGGCCGATCGTCATTTTGCCCGTAGGGTTAGCCACGCCGATATTAGAAAGAAATGAATTGGCATTCTGGTAATAGAAGGCAAGTGGTATACATATGAGGATAGACGATACAAAGAAGATCGCGAAATTTTTATCTTTCAGCAGTTTGAGCGCATCAAGGCCAAGTATCTGACTCAGCGATACTTTTTCTCCTGGCGTTTTGGAAGGAGGCGTTTTGGGAAGCGTAAAACTAAATACACCTAACACCAGCGAAGCAATGCCCGCCATCAGGAATGTATTTTTTAATAAACCCTGGCTGGTATTTTCTTTTGTATCCCAGTGAAAAAGATAACTGATCAATAAGCCCGCGGTAATCCATCCTATGGTTCCAAAAACCCTGATGCTGGAAAATTCTTTTTCAGGATCTTTCATCTGGTTGAATGATACGGAATTGACCAAAGCGAGTGTTGGCATATACAGTATCATATAAATTAATACGTAGGGATAAAATACAGAGATATTATCCGCATTATACATTTGATACATGAGGATAGCGCCTAAAATATGAAGGGCGCCCAGTATCTTTTCGGCGTTAATATACCTGTCGGCAATGAGGCCAATGATGAAAGGAGCAATGATAGCACCCCAGGATTGCGTGCCAAATACGCTTGCAGTTTGGCTTCCGTTAGCATTGAGGTTGCTTCCTAAAAAAGTACCCAGGGTTACAAACCAACCTCCCCAGATAAAAAATTCAAGAAACATCATAAAGGAGAGCTGAACGCGCGTGATTGATTTCATACAAAGCCTTACGTTAGAATTTGAAAAATATATTGCCTGAAAGCTAAATGTACTATTTTTAGAATTATTTTGTCATAATAAAGCAATAACATTTTCACCAAACGATTAATATGCTGAACAGAAAATTACGTATGGGGATGATTGGTGGCGGTCCGGGAGCATTTATTGGTGCTGTGCATCGTATAGCTGCGAATATAGATGGAGAAATAGAATTGGTTTGCGGTGCTTTCAGTAGTGACGAGGAGAAGTCAAAACAAACAGGATTGTCGCTGAACCTTCCACCACAGCGGATCTACGGGTCATATAAAGAAATGATCCGTAGGGAAGCCGCATTACCACCGAACGAGCGTATGGATTTCGTGAGCATCGTTACTCCGAATCATGTACACTTCGAGCCAGCGAAACTTGCAATGGAAAACGGGTTTCATGTCGTGTTGGATAAACCGCTGGCCTTTGATCTAAAAGAAGGCAAAATACTATCAGAAATAGCTAAAAAAAGCCAACTGTTTTTTTGCCTTACACATACTTATACAGGCTACCCGATGGTAAAAGAAGCAAGGCAGCAGGTATTGAGCGGTAAATTTGGCAACATCAGAAAGATCTATGTAGATTACCCGCAGGGGTGGTTGAGTACTTTCCTGGAAGGTGCAGAAAACAAACAGGCTTCCTGGAGAACCAATCCTGCACAAAGTGGGATCGCCGGTGCTATGGGCGATATTGGAACCCATGCATTCAACCTTGCCGAATACGTGAGCGGATTGAAAATAACAAAGATCTGTGCCGATATCAATACAGTGGTGGAAGGGCGTAAGCTGGATGATGATGGTGCGGTATTATTGAAATTTGAAAATGGCGCCAGTGGTTTATTGTATGCGACACAGGTAGCCGCTGGTGAAGAGAATAATACGAAAGTAAGAGTGTATGGAGAAAAGGGTGGACTGGAATGGAAACAGGAAGATGCAAATACATTGCTGGTAAAATGGCTTGATAAACCAACCGAGATCTTTCGCGCCGGCAATGCTTACCTGAGTAGTTACGCAAAACACAATACACGTGTGCCGCCGGGTCATCCTGAAGGATATCTGGAAGCATTTGCCAATCTATACCGCAACTTTGCATTGTCCGTAAAAGCAAGAATAAGCGGGGAAGAACCAAAACCTGAATGGCTGGACTTCCCAGGCGTGGATGATGGGGTAAGAGGAATGCTGTTCGTGGAGAAGGTGATCGAAAGCGGTAAGTCGAATGAGAAATGGATCAGCCTGGAAGGGTAATATAAAATCACTAATCAACGCTGTATCCGGTTTCAGTTTTTACTTTTAAATTTTTTACCAGTATCATGACAACAATCAAAGGCCCCGGCATCTTTCTGGCACAGTTCCTGGGAGACAGGCCCCCCTTCAATAACCTGCGAGCTATTTGTTTATGGGCAGAGTCGCTTGGTTTTAAAGCAGTACAAATCCCCACCTGGGATGCGCGTTGCATTGACCTGAAACAAGCCGCAGAAAGTAAAACATATGCAGACGAGATCAAAGGTATCGTGGAAGAATGTGGTCTCGAAGTAAGTGAGCTATCAACACATTTGCAGGGACAGCTGATCGCTGTGCATCCTGCATATGATGATCTTTTTGATGGATTTGCACCCGCGGCATTACATAAAAATCCCAAAGCGCGTACTGAATGGGCTGTTCGGCAGCTGAAGTATGGCGCAAAAGCTTCACAGAATATGGGACTTACTGCACATCCTACTTTTAGCGGTTCATTGTTATGGCATACATTTCATCCCTGGCCACAGCGTCCTGCGGGATTAGTGGATACGGGGTTTGAAGAACTGGCCAGGCGCTGGTTGCCTATCCTGAACTATTTTGATGAATGTGGCGTGGATGTTTGTTATGAAATACATCCCGGCGAAGATCTTTTTGACGGGGAAACCTATGAGATGTTCCTCGATAAAGTAAACAACCATGCAAGGGCCTGTCTTTTATACGATCCTTCTCATTTTGTACTACAGCAGCTTGATTATATACAATACATCGATTTTTACCACGAGCGGATCCGGGCATTTCATGTAAAGGACGCGGAATTCAATTCTACTGGTAAACAAGGTACTTTTGGTGGATACCAAAGCTGGCTGAAGCGGGCAGGTCGCTACCGGTCGCCGGGAGACGGGCAGGTTGATTTTAAACGAATATTTTCAAAATTATCTGAATACGATTACAAAGGCTGGGCAGTGATGGAATGGGAATGTTGTATAAAGAACGCAGAAGACGGAGCAAAAGAAGGAGCGGAGTTTATTCAAAAACATATTATCCGTGTAACGGAAAAAGCCTTTGATGATTTTGCAGGAGCCAAAACAGATGATAACTTTAACAGGTCTATTCTAGGATTAAAATAAATTATTAACCCACATTTAATATTAATAAGAGCTAATATGAAAAAGATCATCATTCCTTCGCTGGCATTTGTTGTATTGCTTGCATGCAATAGCGGCGATTCATCGGGAGAGAAAAAAGCTGAACCCGAAAAAGTAGCAGATGTTACGCAATCTCCCGAGTACAAGGAAGGCCTTCAACTGGTGGCGACAAATGGTTGCCCTACCTGTCATAAAGTAGATGATAAGGTAACAGGCCCCACATACCGCGAAGTGGCGGAGAAATATGCAAGTGAGGCAAAAGACAGGATCGTACCTGAACTGGCAAAGAAAATAATATCCGGCGGAAGCGGGGTATGGGGACAGGTGCCGATGATCCCGCACCCTGCCGTATCCCAGGCAGACGCAGAGAAAATGGTGAAATATATTCTGTTGCTTAAAAAATAATACACAATACACATGTTAAAACATATGCTCGTGGGCTGTACGGCTTTACTGGCCGTAGCTTGTTCCAACGAAAAAAAGATCGCTGATACAGGAAGTCATCAAAATGAAGAATTGAACAAACTTACCAAACAAGAAAAGAAAGAAGGCTGGAAGTTGCTTTTTGATGGAACATCTACCAAAGGGTGGCATACCTATGGCAACCTGCCAGTCGGCACAGCCTGGAGGGTTGAAGACAACAGTATTGCCCTCGATTCGAAAGACAAGACCGGGGGTGATCTTGTGACAGATGAGGAGTTTGGTGATTTCGACCTGAAATATGATTGGAAAATAGATCAGGGTGGCAATAGCGGCGTGATCTTTTATATAATGGAAGATAAAGCGAAGTATGAATGGCCCTGGCATACTGGTCCTGAAATGCAGGTACTCGATAATGAACGTCACGCCGACGCAAAGATCAATAAACACCGTGCAGGCGATCTGTATGATCTTATCGCATCTTCAAAAGAAACGGTAAAGCCTGCACTGGAATGGAACAGCGCGGAGATCAGATCGGTGAATGGCAAGCTTGATCTTTTTTTAAATGGCGTAAATGTAGTATCTACTACTATGTGGGATGATGCATGGAGGGCCCTGATCGCCGGAAGTAAATTTAAAAAGTACAAAGACTTCGGAACATATAAAAAAGGTAAAATAAGCCTGCAGCACCATGGTAATAATGTGTGGTACAGGAATATCAAAATCAGGAAACTTTAATTAAATATACTGGCCTGGAGAGTTTCCTGTAATTTTTTAACACGGAGGTGCGGGTGATCTTTCGCTCTCTTTGCAGTTTATATTTCATTTGCGCATATTAGATATTGAGATTAAAAATAGGGAGGCACGGAATAGATCAGTCTATTCCGTGCCTCCCTATTTTGAAATACAAGTTTCTAGTCACTGCAAACAAAGAAATAATTACAAAGAGAGCGAAAGATCACCCGTGCATCCGTGTTAAAAACGAGTTTAGTACGCTTCAATCAGCCTGTGATCTTATTTCTCAGAAAATTCTTTAAGCGCCTGCTTTTCTTTTGCTGTAAGACTGCTCATCCCTCTTTTATTTATTTTATCAAGAATGCGATCGATCTCCGATTGTTTTATTTTTTGTGCAGTATTGTATTTGTGATCAATTGAATAAAAATCTTTATGCGCTTTAAAGAAAAAATTATCTACCAGCAGAAATCCGGGCCTGCTGATAATAAGGTATAAGAAGAGCAGGATTGGTAATGTGATCAGTAGTATGACCGGGTAGTTTTCAATCAGCGCTGAGGGTATGATAATAACAGCAAGCAATATACCAATCAACGCGCCTCCCAGGTGTGCATCATGACCAATATTATCTTTGCGTGACCGGATACCATAAATTGAAAATAATATAAAGAGCAGTCCATATATCCAACCCGGGAGCTGGATGGGCAATGGAAACAACCCAATGCTCATGCCGGGGAATAAGGCGATAGATGCAAAGATGACCCCTGATATTGCCCCCGAAGCGCCTGCCGCGCTATAGTCTTTATGATTGCGATGAATGAAAAGAGCCAATAGATTGCCTCCCACAAGACTACCGAAATATATAAGCAGGAATTTGAGCAAACCAAGAAAACTCTCGAGGCTGCTGCTGAAAAAAAGCAGGCCAAGCATATTGAAAATAAGATGCGTCCAGTTAAGATGCAGGAAACCTGAAGTAAGCAGCCGCTTGTAGTCTTTATAAATAAGGATCTTATCTACCTGGAAATTATATCGTTCAAAAAAGGATGAACTGATAAATCCCCGGTAAGAGAAAATTACTGTCAGGAGAATCAGGAGTAGCCCTACTGTTCCGGTATTTGTCATTCGATAAGGCGGTTTAAAGCTTTCGCAATCCCGTAATAGTGGTATTAGGCCATTGTATCTCCAGGCATTGCTAAATAAATATACAAAGCTTTTTTTAGCAGGCAGGCGGGTCGGTATTTTTTAATAAAAAAATAGCGGGCATTGCCCGCTATAATAAGTTAACACGAAATAAAAGGGATTATTCGATTTTAGTGATCTTCAACACATTTGTCGGCAAATGCAGGTGGATCGGCGTGCTGCCTGTATTGACAATTGTATCCCCGGCTTTTATAAAACCTCTTTCTTTCAAAATAGCGATCTGGTCAAAAATGATATCATCCAGGCTGTCTTCTTCGTCATAATAGAATGCTCTTACTCCCCAGCTTAAACTTAACTGGTTGACCAATGAACGTTCCTTGGTAAAAATATATAAAGGCGATTTCGGACGATAACTGCTAAGCATAAATGCGGTGTAACCGCTTTGTGTCATCCCAACCAGTCCGTTTGCCGAAATATCGCTGGCGATCTTACAGGCATTGTAGCAAATTGCATCGCTTAAGAAAGAAGGAGAGTGGGCAAGGGGTTTAAGATCAGCTGCCCTGTCATACCTGTATTCAGTAGCTTCTACTTCTACGATGATCTTGCGCATGGTCTTTACAACCAGGGCCGGATGCTGGCCTGTAGCTGTTTCCCCGCTTAGCATTACAGCATCTGCTCCTTCGAGTACAGCATTTGCGACATCGGTTATCTCACTACGGTTTGGTTTTACGCGGTCTATCATACTTTCCATCATCTGGGTAGCAACAACTACCGGCTTACCGCGATGAATACATTTACGGATAATATCGCGCTGTGCCATCGGTACTTTTTCTACGGGCAGTTCTACACCAAGATCGCCACGGGCTACCATTACCGCATCAGATTCGATAATGATATTACGAAGGTCGGCAAGTGCGGATGGCATTTCAATTTTGGCCATCACTTTCACCAGGCTTTTACGGTCCGTCACCAGTTTTTTCAGTTCCACAATATCATCTGCCTTACGCACGAATGACAAAGCCACCCAGTCAAGATCATTTTTTACAATGAACTCAAAGTCTTCAAAATCCTTAGGTGTCATGGATGGTAAAGAAATAGCGGTATCCGGAAGATTGACACCTTTCTTTGGCAACAGCATTCCGCCATAGGTCACTCTTACTTTTATATCACCTGATGACTGGATCTCAGTTACAACCACTTCCAGTTTGCCATCATCGATCATGATGTTCTCACCTACTTTCACATCGTTGTGCAGGTTGGGATAAGAAATGTAAATACGTTCTTTATTTCCTATTACTTTTTCCTTGGAAGTAAATGTGAGAATATCGCCCGGTTCAATTTTTAACGCGCCATTTTCTATTTCACCTACCCGCAGTTTTGGTCCCTGCAGATCGCCGAGTATAGCAATATTGTAAGGCTCTTTTTTATTGATCGTGCGGATATGTTCGATGATCTTTGCCTTATCCTCATGTGTGCCATGAGAAAAGTTCAGCCGGAAAACATTTACGCCGGCTTTTACGAGTTCAAGTAGCTTGTCGTATGTATCGCAGGCCGGACCTACCGTAGCAACTATTTTGGTCTTATGAAACGTGTGTGCCAGACCGGCATCTTTATCCATTTCCGTGTGAAAATACTTCTCTGCTTTCTTCGCTATGCTCATGTCGGTATAGTTGTTTTAGTGTAGTTAAAATCAAGGTTTAATGTTCGGGGTTTAAAGTTATTAAAGCGGTTAGCTCAGAGAGGAACTACTTTAAACCAGGAGCATTGAACTTTAACTGATTAATTGTTCATTTGGCTTATGACGCAAGTATCTTCACGATCTTCATCCATTCAAGCCCGATCTTATTTTTTTCTTTAATCGCTTTATCCAATGGAGTGTAATGTATTTTATTGTTGATCACCCCAACCATTACATTCTTTCTGCCCATCAGTAAACTTTCTACTGCATAGTACCCCATATGACTTGCAACCAATCTGTCTTCACAGGTAGGCGCACCACCTCGCTGAATATGGCCCAGTACGGTAACACGGATATCCGCATTCGGCATTCTCTCCCTGATCACTTTTGCCAATTGATCAGCACCGCCAAATTCTTCTCCTTCTGCTACCACGATCAGGTTTACCAGTTTTTTCCTTTTTTCCTTTTCAGTGAGTCCTTCGATGATCGCTTCAATATCTGTTTTTGTTTCCGGGATCAGGATATTTTCGGCGCCTGTGGCAATACCGCTGTGTAAGGCAATATAACCCGCATCACGTCCCATTACTTCCACGATGAATACACGGTCATGTGCATCCATGGTATCCCTGATCTTATCGATTGCCTGTACCGCAGTATTGATAGCGGTATCAAATCCAATCGTTACGTCCGTTCCAGCCATATCCTTATCGATCGTACCCGGTACGCCGATACAGGGAATATCAAACTCATTGCTGAATTTTTGTGCTCCACGGAAGCTGCCATCTCCACCAATAATGACCAATCCGTCTATATTTCTTTTCTTCAGATTTTCAAATGCTTTTTTGCGGCCTTCGTATTCAAAAAACTCTTTGCAGCGCGCCGTCTTCAAAACTGTTCCCCCACGCTGAATGATATTAGCAACGGAACGGGACTCCATTTTAAAAATATCATCTTCATACATACCCTGGTAACCACGCATAATACCAAAAACCTCGAGACCATGATAAAGGCCTGTACGTACTACGGCCCTGATTGCAGCATTCATTCCTGGCGAATCTCCGCCTGATGTAAGAACTCCGATCTTTGCGACTTTTTTTTCCATGAATATTGTAAATTGCTGATTTTGAACAATGATTTTGTTATGCCAGGCTAGCATCTACGGATTATTGCTTTTTCAGCGCCCAAAAATAAGGTTTTGTTCTCATTGTGTGTATAACACATTATCGGGCATTGGTACGAATAGGTGTTAGTTTGATGGCTTGTTGAAAATACCCGTAAGCAGGTATGGCCAGGAACATGAAATAATTGTTATATCGTTGTATAATCATTATATATGAAGTACTTTTTTTACTGCTACCTGTTCTTTTTGTCTGTTCCTGTTTTTTCACAGGCTGATACGAGTACCTGGGTGAGAGCATTTCCTATCACCGAATATATCACACCGCTGAATGATAGCATCAAAATAGTCCAGGTCAATTTGCCCAATGGAGTTTCTGTCAGGGAAAAACAAATTGGAATATTGAAGGGGATCTACAGGGATAAAAATTCAGATACGGTAACAATTGGTATAGGAAAATGTCAACTGATAAAAGGGACATATTACTATTTTGCGATCAGTTATAAAGCAAACAAAGCTCAGCCCCGTGAAGGTGATATCATTTACACGATGGTAAAAAAGCCAGCTGTGTATATCGGGCAAATAGTAAAACTTGCATCACATTATATTGAATTCACGAATGTATACGACGAGAGCCTTTTTGATCGCAATGATGTGTTTTTGCAATGGACAAAAACAGGAGAGCAGGCCGTTCTTGATTCGATGGTCAATGATATTCAATTTACCGGTTCTTATTTCCTGGAGAATAACCCTGGAATGAATGTAAAGATCAGCGAGGGCAAATACAGCGGGAAAATGGTGTTGCAGATCATGAAAACATGCAACAGGCAGGACCTGATGGATTTTTTGGATTATATGGTTGCCCGTCCCCGTAACTATGCCGGCCACCAGTGGAAAATTGCAGAAATTTTTGCGACCTGGTTATCCGGAGGAGCACCAACGGTGATGAGGGAATAAAACCGGGATTGTACCTCAACTATTCTCCTTCTTCTTTCCCCATTTCAGTTATCTTTAGCCGGTCAAAATTTTAGTATGAAGAAACTGTTTTTTATACCGGTTATGTTGTATGCACTAACAGGAACAGCCCAAACTAAGGAAGGGCTGCAAAAAGACCCTATGTTAAAATATCCAGCTACAAAAAAAGGCGAAGCGATAGATATATATGGGACAACAAAAGTAGTTGACCCATATCGCTGGCTGGAGGACGATAATAGCGAGGAGACAAAGAATTGGGTGAAACAGCAAAATAAAGTGACGAATGAATACCTGGCCCGGATACCATTCAGGGATAAGGTCAGGAAGAGACTGGAAGATCTTTGGAATTACCCCAAATACTCTTCACCATTTAAGAAAGGCGATTATTATTATTTCTTTCTGAATGAGGGGCTGCAGAACCAGGCAGTCATGTACAGGCAGAAAGGAATTGATGGTAAACCTGAAGAATTCCTGAATCCCAATACACTGAATAAAGAAGGTATTGCAGCCCTGGGGGGTATTAATTTTAGCAAATCAGGTAAATACATGGCCTATTCCATTGCAGTGGCTGGCAGCGACTGGCAGGAAGTATTTGTAATGGAGACGGCTACAAAAAAACTCATTAGTGACAAAATTGAATGGGTAAAGTTTAGCGGGTATAGCTGGAATAAAGATGAAGGGTTTTACTATAGCGGTTACGATAAACCTGATGAGCGGTCAAAGCTCAGCAAACAGAACCAATTTCATAAAGTATATTATCATAAACTGGGCACCGATCAATCAAAGGATGAACTGATCTACGAAGACAAAAAGAACCCTTTACGTTTCCACTCAGCAGGGCTTACCGAGGATGGACGTTTTCTTATCTTAAATATTTCCGAAGGAACCAGTGGCTCCGAGATCTGGTACAGGGATATGAAGGAGACGGCCAATAAACAATTTAAACTGCTGATCCCTGGTTTTGCCACAGAGCCTGATGTGATAGATAATAGCGGCGATAAATTACTGGTACGTACCAATGAGGATGCCCCGAATTATAAAGTAGTGCTGGTGGATCCTAAAAATCCTGCAAAAGCAAATTGGAAAACACTGATCGCAGAGAAACCCGAAGCCTTACAGGGTGTAGGCACAGGAGGCGGAGTGCTGTTTGCAAGCTACCTGAAAGATGCTTCTACGAAAGTGATCCAGCATGCGTATGATGGCAAATATGTAGGTGAAATACAATTACCTGGAATCGGTACAGCCAGCGGTTTTGGTGGCGAGAAAAATGATAAAGAGTTTTTTTATACCTATTCTTCATTCAATACTCCTCCGGCAATTTATCGGTATGACATTGCAAAAGGGGAATCGGTATTATTCCGTAATACAAAGACGATGATGAATACGGAGGATTTTGTTACCGAACAGATTTTTTTTCCAAGCAAGGACGGTACACAGATACCTATCTTCCTCACCTATAAAAGAGGAATGAAAAGAGATGGTAATAACCCGGTGTTGTTGTACGGATATGGCGGATTTAATATTCCTATGACACCAGGCTTCAGCATGAGCAATGCTTTTTTTATAGAGCAGGGCGGTATCTATGCCGTAGTGAATTTAAGAGGGGGCAGTGAATATGGGGAAAAATGGCATAAAGATGGCATGCTCGATAAAAAACAGAATGTATTCGATGATTTTATCGGTGCCGCGGAATTCATGATTGGAAAAAAATATACAAACAACCAAAAGATAGCGATCCGGGGAGGTAGTAATGGCGGCCTGCTGGTAGGCGCTGCTATGACACAACGTCCCGACCTATTTAAGGTCGCCTTGCCCGCGGTAGGTGTACTGGATATGCTGCGGTACCATAAGTTCACAATTGGGGCGGCATGGGCGGTTGAATACGGCAGTGCAGACAACCCATCACAATTCCCTTATCTCTATAAATATTCTCCTTATCACCAGTTACGCGAAAACGAGCAATACCCTGCTACTTTAATTACAACCGCGGATCATGACGACCGGGTTGTACCTGCACATTCATTCAAATTTGCAGCAAGATTACAGGAGTACCAGGCTGGTAAAAATCCCGTGCTGATCCGGATTGAAACCAATGCAGGGCATGGCGCAGGTAAGCCCACGGGCAAACAGATTGATGAGGCCGCAGATATCTGGAGCTTCACTATGCAGCAATTAGGCATGAGTTTTATGGATAAGTTTACCCCACCTCAAAGCCAGGAAAAGAAAGAAGCACCCAAGGGTGGTGCTAACGACCTGAGGAAAATAAAGAAAGGCTTTTAGGGCGAAGTATATACCTGGTAAATCAATGCGGGCGCAGGAATAATTTTTCTCCTGCCGCAATGGTTACATTTAACCGGTTTTCAGCGGGAGGAATGGGACAATTGTATTTGCCGCTCACATAAGCGCAATAGGGATTATATGCTTTATTAAAATCCAGTAATAGTTTGCCATCCCTGATATCGTTTATAGAAAGATCAAGATACCTGCCAGCAGTATATGTTTCTTCACCCGAACTAAGATCGGTGAAAGGCAGGAACAGGTGATTCTTGTATTCCTCCACGTTCATCAGGTTCTGGGACTGATAAATAGTAAGTTTGACCGCTGTATCGTTTATATTGAAATGCGCAATGCCGTATACCCGGAATGTTTTCTTCAGTGTACCGGAGGTTTCCATACTAAACCATTTACCATCATCTATCTTCTCAAACCTTGCGGTTACAAGAAACCGCGCATTGATGGGATAAAAACGAAAAAACTTTTTATCATCGCCTTTTACCACTTCGTGTTGCTGCACATAGTTTCCAATATACTTTGTCATCGAGTCTTTGTATATATCCTGGCTATAGCCGTTGACCAGGCCAAACAGGAGTAAAAAACAAAATGAATATTTCATACTGTATGTATTATTGTATGCAGTCTATATTTTGTTGAAGCAGGTTTTTTGAATATAAAACCGCTATGCTATAAGGCCGGTAAATGTATTTCCGCCATCATACACCTTGCGCTGCCGCCGCCATTTTTTTCAATAGTGGTTAGTGAGGAATGAATGATCGGATTGTACTGTGTTAACTCCTTTACCTGCGCAGGACTAAGTGATTCGTATGCCTGCGTAGACATGATCAATAGTTTTTTCCCCGAGTGGTTTTCCAGTTGAAGCATATTTCCTGCAAAATGGTTCATTTGCTCAAGGGAAATAGGGATGATTTTTTTGCGTGATTGTTCAATAGTTGTGATAACAGTCTTTTTATGTTCTTTGTTATGAATTGAATCCAGGCAGATAACGATGTATTTATCGGCCACGCACATCATCACATTCGTATGATAGATCGGTTGATCATTACCATCTACCGCGTCAAAAATAACAGGCTTGTACCTCATCTGCAGGCAGAAGTCTGCCAGTACTTTTTCATTTGTACGTGGTGAAATGCAGGCATAGGCAATCCTGTTGTCCCTGTCAAGCACCATGCTGCCTGTACCTTCCAGGAAAAGTTCGTCGGCTTCATAACTACTAAGGTCGATCTGTTTTCTCACCTTAAATTTTTCCATCACCTTATTCAATACATGCTCCTTGCGTTCAGCCCTCCGGTTTTTTGCAAACATGGGATAGAGCAGTACTTTGCCATTAGCGTGAAAAGAAACCCAGTTATTCGGAAAGATAGAGTCAGGCGTATGGGGCTCAGGAGTATCTTCAACTACCAGCACGTCTACTTTATTTTGCCTTAATACAGCTACAAAATCATCAAATTCTTTTAGCGCCTGCGATTGCACTGCTTCCTGTTCGCCTTTTACCTGGAAAGCGTTATTGACCGCAGTTTGCGCATTATAACCAAAGCTCACCGGCCTGATCATTAAAATGTGTGAAGTTGTTTGC
>CAZGSG010000067.1:12251-23411 GCA_964528095.1 uncultured Terrimonas sp. | reverse complement strand
CAAGTATGACATCAATAACCAGCAGAATAAAAGAGGATAATAACAGGCAGAATGAAATTGGATCGGCGGCTTTTCTTTCCAGTATGATCAATGCAAGACCGGCTACAAGCACTGCCAGGTATACAAACTTTAAATTGTTGCGGACTGCCGCATCAGTGGCTTTCCGGATAATTATAAAAAGATCCGGGTTCATCTTTTGCAATACACTGGTATAACCAATTGCGAAATAAGCGGCCTGCGCGGCAATTATGAAATACAATAACGTATATACGAAGCGAAAAACGATTAACATATCCTATGTTTTTTATTGCCGGATGACCGGCAGGAAAAATGAATTAGTATTCTGTACCGGTGATGATTGCCAGTTGGGCATAACAATACCCGAACACCACGACAATATTTTTCACCCGGTGTGTAGCTGCTTGAGTAAATCTTAATAATAGTAATACGCCTACATACGATGGCTTAAGATTGAGGCATATTCAAATCTATTTCATCATCAAAACTGATCAGTCGGTGCATAAGCGCGAGTTTTATCAGTACAGCCGTATTCCTGGCATTTAGTTTTATCAGCAGGTTCTTTCGATAAGTATCCACAGTAGTAGTTCCGATGAATAACTTTTCTGCAATCTCCTTGGTATTACAACCCTCGCCAATCAGGCTAAGTACTTCCTTTTCCCGCCTGGTCAGCACCGGCACTTCGGCTGTTTGCAGCGCAGATTGCTTCAGGGTCTGTGCCACATCAAAACTGAGGTATTGCTGTCCTTTATAAACCGTATGAATGGCTTTGCTGAGTTCTTCACGACCGGCATTCTTCAACAGGTAGCCCGAAGCGCCGTTTTCCAGCATATTGCGGATCGTTGTTTCCTGGTTGAATGTTGTAAGGGCAAGGATTGAAATCGTCGGATATTCTTCAAACAGGTCTTTGCAGAGATCAATTCCGTTTTCATCGGGCAGGCTGATATCCAGTAGCAGGATATCGGGACGGGCATGTTTCAGGTATGCCCTGCAGGCAGATGCGGTAGGAGCCGATCCCATAAACTCGATACCCGGCTCATCCTGCAACAACGACCGGATGCCTTCTATGACCATATAATGATCGTCAACTATAAATACTCTTATCATGTTCAAATATTAACGGTAAAGTGTACATAGGTTCCTTTACCTCTGTCAGATTTTATATCCAGGGTTCCCTTCAGGTAGTCAATTCTCGATCTGATATTCGACCAGCCCATTCCTTTTGACTGGCTTAGCTTTTGGATCTCTACTCCTTTACCATCGTCTTCCACAGTGATGGAAAGCAGGTCATTTTCATGACTTAATTGCACTATTGCGGTATTTGCTTCCGCATGCCGGAGTATATTATTGATCAGTTCCTGTACAATGCGAAAAACGATATTGCTCCTGTATTGATCCAGTTTGACAGGTACGGTACGTAGCGGCTGAAATACGATCCTTACAGCCTCCGACTTATTGATATTAGTGCAATAGTCATTGATTGCGGCACTGATCCCATATTTTATCAGTGATTCAGGGCCCATGTTGTGGGTAATCCTTCGCAATTCATGGATCGAGCTGTCCAGCATTTCGACCGGGCGATCAAATGATTCAGCACTGGCACCATGAATAGCCAGTTCTGATTTCGTTTTTTGAAAAGCGTATTTAACACCGGATAACATTCCCCCCAATCCATCATGCAGGTCCCTGGCAAGCCGGTGTCTTTCTTCTTCCTGTCCCTGCAGGATTAGATTGGTAGCAGTGAGCTGCCTGTCTGTTTCCATTTGCAGGATCATTTTTTGCTGCAGCAATTGTTTTTGCTTGTAGATGAAATAACCCAGCACAAGTAGTATCAGTAGAATAAAGAGCGCGGCTATCAGCAGGTAATTAATCGTGTTCTTTTGTGTTAAGGCAACCTGTTGTAATTTTTTTTCACGTTCCAACTGGCTGATTTGTTGTTGTGAGGCTACAAACTGGTATTTTGCCTCCAGCCCGGTGGTGAGTTTGGCATTGTCTTCATTAAGGATCGAATCCTTCAGATCTGCATATTTCTGAAGATAACCGAATGCAACGGAGAGATTGCCGGTTTCTTTTTCAATTCTTGCAAGGTTGGAATAACTTTCCCTGATCGCCTTATATTGTTTGGATAAAAATGCTTCGTTTAAAGCAGTATAGAATAATTGTTTGGCAACAGTATAGTGTTTTTGTTCAAACTCTATCATGCCTTTCATATTCATGCTGTAGGAAATCTGGTAATGATTGTTTAATTGTGTAGCCAGCAGTAAGGAGGTATCCGCATATTTTTTGGCAAGTTCAGGTTGCTTCAGTTCGTTGAAGGTAATTGCCATATTATGATAGGCAGCCATTCGTATTCTCAGGTCAGTAATATGCCTGGCATATTGTAACGCCAGCCGGTAATTAACGCGGGAGGCGATGGTATCTTTTTTTGATCGTAGGATACTTCCGGTATTGGTATATGCACCTGAAATAATCGCATTGTTGGAAGAGGTAAGGGCATAAGTGATCGATCGCTGGCTATACTCCAGTGCTTTCTCCAACTGCTGCATTTCCAGGAATACGCTACTGATGTTTATATAGAGAGAGGCGAGTTTTAAAGAATCTGCTTTATAATAATTTACTGCTTCGAGGTATTGCGCGATGGCTTTGGCTGGTTTATTCTCAAAGAAAAAACTATTGCCGGTATTATTCAGGATCGAGCCGGTCAATCGCTCTAAATGATGTTCTCTTGCGATCACAAGCGCGGTTTTAAAAAAGGCCCGCGCGCTATCATATTTCCCCAGCGAGCTATAGTTTTCGCCTATATTGGAAAGGCTTTTTGCCTCCTGGGAATGATCGCCGGTTTTCCTGCTAAGCGACAAGGCCTCATTATTTAATGTTTTACTATTGACCGGGTCTGTTTGCCCCAGCAAATTGCTATACTGGAGTAACGCTTTTATCCGCATCGAATCTGCCAGGGCCCCCTGTAGCGCGCGCTTTAAACTATCGATGGTAGATTCCTGTGTATCACCGGCTTGCGGAAATGCCAGGAAACTGACCAGTCCGATAAATGCCGCATACCAATATTTTTTCATGAAACCCATATAATTTTACAAACTACTTTAAAGTATCCCACAAAATTTATCCTGATTTTTAAGGATATCATTACCATTCATCCCATTCCTCAATTATAAGGATTGCCCTGGCCTATCATGCCGGATATTTTTGCCACCTTATGTTATTTTATACAGGGCTTTTTCAAAAAATCTATCCAGGTGTTTTATCCTGTTATCGCTTTCTGTGGCGACCAGCCAGCCTGCTATCGATTTTTTCATTGCTGTCCGGAATGCTACAGGCAACAGGGTCAGGAGATCGGTATTGCGGAAGCGATCGGCCCTGCCAGGCAAGTCATGGAACTAACTGTTTACTTATTAAATCATAAAACATGCAGCGGATCATCATCAACCCGGTTATTAAAGACACGACAATTTTTGTAAAAACAGCTGCGGAAACAGGGGGCAGGCATACCCAGGTGGAAGTAAGATTGATGCCAGGCGGAGGCACACCGTTACATTATCATAAAAGCTTCAGCGAAACATTTACGGTACTGGAAGGAGTACTTGGTCTGCAATTAGGCTATCGCAAAAAAATATTGCTGCCACCAGGGAAAAGCCATACCGTAGAAGCAGGACAGGCACACCGGTTTTTTAACTCCACCGGTAAAAAGATACGTTTCTCAGTAGATATCCGGCCTGGGCATACAGGTTTTGAGAACGGATTATATATAATGTATGGATTGGCAGGTGACGGTATGACCAACAAAAAAGGCGTTCCCAAAAAAATACAACACCTGGCGCTTGTTGCCGAGATGAGTGAAATGTACCTGCCGGGAATATTCACCCTTTTCAAACCTGTTTTTAAAAGAATAGCCAAAAAAGCAAGGGAGAATGGTACCGAGCAGATGTTAATTGAAAAATATTGCAGACTATACATTTAGAGAGGACGGATAATTTCGAACAATAGGTTTATTGGTTAAGCAAAAAGCCGCCCTACTCATAGGGGGGCTTTTAAATTCAAAATTCAAAAGGCAAAAGATACTCCGGAATCGGGAGTTGTTTTTGTATTTACATGAACCGGTTCATTGGTTGGTTGGTGTATCTGGTAAAATTGTCTTTTATGAAAATACTGAAGGGGATATGCAACAATGGGGTAAAAGAAATACTCAGCCTTCCAATGCCTGCTGCAACAACGGCTGTATTGATGAATAGGACGGATAAGGGATGGTATCGGTATCTGCGGGTGGATAAGAATGGAGCGGCGCTGTAGCATATTTGTTTCTGAATACATCCACCAACTCCAGTATCTGCTTGTAAAAGAGTTTATATTTTTCTTCGTTGGACACACTGCTTTCTATTTCCATTGTGGCTTTTCCTTCATAACTATGCCGGATGATTTCAGCATCCTCTGCAAAAAGAAAAAAGCAAAGGCCAAGTTCAATGCCCGTATACCCGGGGTTTAAAAATTTTATAATGGAATAGCTGAAATTGTAATAAAGATCAGGCTGAAATACGACCGGTAGTGTATTGCGGACTATTCGTAAACCGGATGAAGTAATGGCGGGTATATTCATTAGCGGCAAATCTATTCGTTAAAGTAATTTTGTTTTACTGATCGTTGCATCCATTCTCCCGCATCAATGTTTACTCTTTGTAAACAACCAGGAAGGGATATTCCGACCAAGCAGTAATTCAGAAAAAACATTATCATGGCCAACTGCTTCCAATTCCCAGAACCGGGTCTTATTTTTATTCATCGCCGTTATTTCCCTGAAGAAAAGCGCATCACTCTGAATGGTGTTTTCAGTATCCTTATTTCCATGGACCAGCCAGATAGGAATACCTGACAGGTTACTGATACTATCGAACTGCGGAATGCCGGCAATGCTAATTCCCGCTGCAAAAAGAGTAGGACGTAAGGACAGTGCATTGAGTACGGTAGAAGCGCCCATGGAAAACCCGATTGCATAGATCCTGTTCTCATCAATATTCAATACATTTTTTAAAGAGTCGATCAATGCGAGCGCCGGGTAAAGACATGGTTGTGGCACGGATTTCAGAACGCCCCTGCTGCTGTCATGGATATAATTGGAAGAACGTCCGGGAAACTGCGGAACTACAACAAAAGCCGGAAATTCCTTTTGAATGGCGGGCGACGCCCAGAGTTTGGCCAGTACACCTAATTGACTTTTATTATCGTTGCCGATAGCGCCGGAGCCATGGAAGACCAGGACAAGCGGGAATTTCCGGGAAGGATCGTTGCTGCCTGGCGGCTGCAACAGGCGGTAGTTTATTGCTATGCTATCTTTTCCCACAAACCTGAGCGAATCAAAAAGCTCATTCTGAATGGCCCTGATATTGGCAATAGCTGCTTTGGAAACAATGGTATCGGTGGGGTTTTTTAATTTAGTGAACCCGGTATCCGGGCTTTGTTGGGTGTTGCAGGATTGCATCAGTATCAACAGGCTATTAAGAAAGATGAATAGAGCTATTTGTTTTTTATGCATTATCTGAGCGGAGATTTTATAATTGGTTCTTTAATGATGGAAAGACAGCCTGATCGGAAGCCATATCAAAAATACTTTTTAGTAAGGTCATGTACTAGCTGACTATTTCACGCGGTGAAAATACTCCTTAGTTCAACCCTGTGCAAATAGCAGGTTCTTCCTTCGCTCATTTTCTCTGTTGGCTCCTTTGAAACCCCTATTGAAGTATAGAGCTATAATTTATTTAGGAAACCTGCCGGAAGGCTATTTACTAAAAAATACTTTTGAGATGAGCCCTAATGTTATTTACCGGATAAATACAGTTTCTTTTTTATTCAGGGCATCTTCTAACCAGTTAGGGTTGATCAGTGCCAGGTCGCCCGGAATCTCATTTGTATCAAAGAACTTTAGTTCCTGTGTTTCACTATTTGAAAAATCAGGAGCTATCGTTCCAGTCATTTGTATTTCAAAATAGGAAGTAATATACTGTACCGTCCGGTTTTCATAAAAATAGGTCTGCGTATCAGGAGAGGAATAAACACCAATAAAACGAATGATCCTGGCCGTAGTATCGGTTTCTTCCTTGATCTCTCTTAAAATGGCCTCTTCTATTGTTTCCCCAAACTCTACATGGCCGGAGATAATGCACCATTTATTGACGTCTTTTCTTTTTTGCAAAAGCACTTGTCCTTTATCGTTAAAGATAGCTGCTGCAACGGCAGGTAGTATTTGCGTGGGATAGGCCATAGTTGAAATTGGTATTTTCTATTAGATAAGTGAAGCGTATTAGCGTTCATCCGTCTCTAAGAAGTAAAAATATGCAATTCAGGGTAAATCTGCAGCGGCATTTCAGGGTCAAAATAAACGCGCGTACTGTATAAAATATACCGGTCATAAATCCAGCGTAACCGGATGCTTAACCGACGCATGCTGCAAATGCAAAAAAAATACCTTCGCCCCATAATAATCATTTTTCAACTACTACAAAATATTAACGATGAGATCAGGTCGCCGTATTCATATGTTACTCGTAATCCTTTTATTCACTGGTTTATCTTACGGGCAGAATGGTAAGATGATAGATCATCTGAATGTTCCGGGCCCTATCGTATTTGATAATGTAGCATATAGCGTTGCCTGGACCTCTCATCCGTCTACCACTTATTATAAACAGGAGTATATAAAAAAAGGTGATGTGGTCAGCAAATTCGGATCAATGCTATTGATGGAAGTACTCACAGGGAAGGCAAAAATAAAAGATGTGTTGGATGCAAAGGTTGCCGAATTGAAGAGTATGCAGGCCGCAAATCCGTTTATAACATATGAGATAATTAGTAATCCTCCGAAAGGAGAATATATGCTCGATTTTTTAGTGACAGATAACGCGCCTGATGGTAAGTCTGTTCGTATCGCCGAAAGAAATATTTACCGGTACAGGACATATACTGATAAAACAGGGGAGAATGGGATCATCTTAATAGGGATCAGTGTAAGAAGTTATGGCGGCGATACAAAGAAGTTTATTGAACTGGCCCGATCCAATAAGAACGAACTGGTCGGTAAAGCAAAACAGTTCACCATTCCTGCTATAACGATCAGGTAGTAGGAGATAGGTTCATGAGCACCGCTAATACAATAATTTAAACCAGGCTTCAAGGGTCCGTACCATAATCAGTTGAGCAAACGATTATGGTACAGACCCGAATCACAGCCTGGGAATACCTAGTTTTTTTCTGCGTATGCTTTGAAGCTATCCATAATGGCCTGCCAACCGGCTTTTTGCATTTCAACTGAATGTATGTTTTCAGCCTCGAAAGTTTCTACCAGCTTGGTCTTATCTCCCTCGCTGGTGAAATAAACCTTTACTTTTCTATCATCGTCAATGGTATATTCAATGTATTCATGATTAGTGACGGTATCATATACTCCTCCAAAGTCAAAACCCATACTGCCGTCCTTAGCTTCCATTCTTGAAAGGAATCTGCCGCCAACCCTGAGATCATTCTCAGCCCGGGGAGTATGCCAATCACCGGAAGGGCTGTTCCATTTAATAATATGCGCGGGTTTGGTCCAAAAATCCCAAACTTTTTCTACCGGTGCGTTGATTATACTGTCTACGGTAATAGCTGTTTTCTTTTGTGTTTCCATTTTTTTATAATTTAATTTTTGTGAGAGTTGTTTTACCATGTAAATATCAAACCTATTTTTTTAATAGATGCTGGTCGAAAACGACATAAGATGGGCGTATTACGACTTGGGCCTGTTTGATAAATGGATGAGCATAATACAAAGTCCATAAGCGGATCTTAATGCTGAGCGTTATAAAGCATAGCACCAGGCATGATAAAAGAGTTGTGTAAAAGAATGGTCGCAAACAGCCCCAGTATTGTCGGGTTTGACCCATGCAGTGTATATACCCTGGACTAATTTTGGCATATAACATAAACAAGAGGAGGATATATGGCAACAATGCAAAAAATCACATCCAACCTATGGTTTGACAACCAGGCTGAGGAGGCCGCCGCGTTCTACACTTCCATATTTAAAAAATCACGGATCGGGAAAATTGCACGTTATGGAGAAGAAGGACAGGAAATACATAGACAAAAACCGGGTTCTGTAATGACGATCGAATTTGAACTGGAAGGGCAACAGTTCATTGGACTGAACGGAGGCGCGGTATTCAAATTTAACGAGGCTATTTCCTTTATTATTAATTGCGAAACACAAGAGGAAATAGATTATTACTGGGAGAAGCTCGGCGAAGCTGGTGACCCGAAAGCCCAACAATGTGGATGGCTAAAAGATAAATATGGATTGTCCTGGCAGATCGTTCCGACGGCTCTTGCCGCATTGATAAGCGATAGCGATCCCGTAAAATCAGGACGGGTAATGAATGCGTTGCTTGCTATGGAGAAACTGGATATTGAGGAACTGGAGAAAGCATATAATGGTTGATTTTCATACCCGCATATCCGCGTCAGGCATAGTAAGTAGATGCAGAGATGATATCAGTTTACCAGTACGACTGCAATAAACGCGGCGAATGTCGCAAATGTCCTGCAATAAGTCCATTATACACCGTGTCGGATAGTAATGGGTTTACTATATTTAATGAGTGAACAAAGATCAACAACCATTAAAAAATAAATCATGACAAAAGAATTATGGATCAATCTGCCGGTAAAAGACATTAAAAAGTCAAAAGCATTTTTCACTGCTATCGGCTTTTCATTGAACACAAAATTTGGTGATGGCAATGATGCGGCAAGTTTCCTGGTGGGAGAGAAGAAGATGAACATCATGTTGTTTCCGGAAGCAACCTTCCAATCGTTTTCACAACAGGAGCTGGCAGATACAAGAAAAGGAACTGAAGTGTTGTTTTCTTTTGATGGTGAGAGCCGGGAAGAAGTGGATGAAATGGCTGAAAAAGTAGCAAAAGCCGGCGGAGTTATTTTTAGCAAACCCAGCGAAAACCAGGGCTGGATGTATGGCTTTGCATTTGCAGACCCTGACGGTCACCGTTGGAATATGTTGTATATGGATTTAAGTAAAATGCCTGGCAGGCAATAGCATCGTTGGTGCCGGATAGTTTCGCCGGGCCGGTCAGCAGTATCTTTCGAATAACTGTCGAACAGCCCGGTTCAGCTATAATTTATCTTTATTACGATTATTGACTGAAACGTATAAATTGGTTTATCAGTTGGTAATAAGATCCGGGCAAAATAGAAAGGAAAACCGACAAATTAGAAGCGAATCGTATATATATTTTTACTGCTTTGTGTATTTATTGACTTATTACTTTGCATATTCATCCCATTGTAGGCAGTTGCCGTGTCACAGTTGCCGGTTTGTCTATCGATTTTTAATGTTGAATGTCCAATTCAACTGGTTTAAACCAGCAACCTGAGTTAATTAACATTATTCGTGGTATCTTTATCGCTTATGGTGATGATTATTTTGTTCTTTATTCTACATTGGTATCTATCTCTTTTTTCCCAGACATTTTTTCAGCACAGGTATGCGGCACATAAGGTCTTTACGATGAGTAAGGGCTGGGAGCGGTTCTTTTTTACGATATGTTATATCAGCCAGGGCTCTTCTTATTTAAGTCCGCGGGCATATGGTATTATGCACAGGATGCACCATGCGTTTACAGATTCTGAACATGACCCCCATTCTCCGGTTTACGATAAGAATATGTTCGCCATGATGTGGCGTACAAAAAAAACGTACAGCGATATTCTTTCCGGTAAAATGAAAGTAGATGCGGTTTTCACAAAAAATGTTCCCGATTGGAAATGGTTTGACACCTGGGCAAGCAGTACAGTCTCCCGCTTATT
Organism: uncultured Terrimonas sp.; assembly: GCA_964528095.1. Classification (GTDB taxonomy): domain Bacteria; phylum Bacteroidota; class Bacteroidia; order Chitinophagales; family Chitinophagaceae; genus CAZGSG01. The sequence continues at coordinate 13,532 of CAZGSG010000067.1, read as the reverse complement.
ATGGATAGGAGTATATGTGTGGTTTTATATCACATTCGCGCCTTCGCTATGGTTTCTTTTGCTGATACCTGTACACGCGTTGATGGGGCCGATTCACGGAGTTATCATCAATTGGTTTGCCCATAAGTATGGGACAAAAAACTTTGAGACGGGTAACACTTCCCGAAACCTGTTTAAAGTGGATTTGCTGATGTTTGGTGAAGGGTATCATAATAATCACCACAAATTTCCTGCCCGCAGCAATTTTGCCGCAAACAAGGGAGAAATCGATTTCTGCTACCCGATCATCTATGTTCTTGATAAGTGTAAGATCATTAGCATCGTCAGACCTGCACAGCAGGCTATTGCATAAGTATAGAAAGTATTCGGTCGTTCTTCTTTAAACAGCTATTCAATATTGCCTTTGTCTTGCTGCTATCATCAACGCATCAACAGCGGTTGAATTATTCTACAGGTACATAACGCAGTCCGCAAGCTTCGAAACACATGGGGTTAAGCTCCAGTTTACAGTTTTTAAACGAATAACGGAGTGCAGAAGAGTCAGTGGTGCCAGCATTGTACAGCATAAGCGATACGCTATCTTTTATAAGATACCTGTCGTGCCGGATAGATAGATTGAACCCGCTTTTGATTAGTTCACCATCAGCTTTAAACTCCAGGAAACCGCCATCGGTTTGAGGCGCGGGTTGCCAGGTGCCGCTACCATTACCCGGGTCCACCAGGTATTCAACAAGCTTCCATTTACCTACAATAGGCGTTGCACAATCTGTATCCGGCTTTTTTTCAGAAAAAACCTTTTTATCACATGCCAGTAAGAAAGCAATAAAAAATAGGGTAATGAAAAGAAGGGGTTTCATAAAACTCATTTAGAAGGTTGACCGCAGTTTTTCTCTTATCGTTGCACGGCTCCCTATAATTCTGGGAGATAAACGGTGCTGCCAGTAGCGGTACCGATCAAACAGATCCGGACGCTTTCCATAACGGTAATATTACTTCTTCATGATCTGAGAATTGCGACACTCCTGGCCCATTGTATAGAGATATGCCGGTTATATTTTAAGACTATTTTAAACTTTGTTTCGTTTAATAAGTCTCAAGCGTCAGCAACAATACCAATACCATGAAAACCAGGCTTATTATGCGGTTATCGATCTTAATGATCGCTGTTTTAGGTTTCAACTGCGGAAAAAATGAACACGCGCCGGCAGTTGAAAAAATATATCGTTATTCAGGAAACATTGTGGTTGAGCAAAAAGCTCTGGTTCCAATAAAATTTGCACC
>CAZGSG010000067.1:0-12241 GCA_964528095.1 uncultured Terrimonas sp. | reverse complement strand
AATCTCCCTCCCAATTACTACGAAAAAGCTGATTTTTCACTGGTGATCGCCATGCATGGCGGCGGTGGCAACGCTGAACAGTTTGAAACATCTTCCCAACTTACCCAAAAAGCAAATACGGCTAATTTTATTGTAGTGTATCCCAATGGTGTAAAAAGCACGGGCGCATTAGGGGCGCAAACCTGGAATGCAGGCGGTTGTTGTGATTATGCAAGGGATAATAATATCAACGATGTAAAATTTATTACTCAACTGATAGACAAACTGGTAGCTGACTATAAGATCAACCCAAAAAAAGTATACGCTACAGGTCATTCCAATGGCGGTATGATGGCTTACCGGCTGGCCTGTGAAATCTCCGGTAAGATCGCTGCTATTGCCCCCAATAGTTGTTCAATGGTAGTCACCCAGCCCTGCAATCCATCACGTGCCGTACCTATATTGCATATGCATTCAGTATTGGATACGCGGGTTCCTTATACCGGGGGATTTGGTACGGGCGTATCTTTTGCCTACTTTCCTCCAATTGATTCGGTGCTCAACGTGTGGTCGCTGAAGAATACCTGCACTACCACGGCCCAGGTCATCGTCAACAACAGTAGTTATAAATTCACCAAATGGAGCAACTGCAGTAATGCGACCAGCATTGAATACTATCTTACAAAAGATGGGGGACACGCATGGCCGGGTGGATTAGCCGGTGGCGGACAAAACTCCGATAGCCCCTCAACCGCTATCAACGCAAATAATCTTTTATGGGATTTCTTTCAGCAATATCAGTTGCCGTAAAACACTGTAGACAAGGTCCTATATCTGCATGAAGATGTACCCCATCTCTAAAGCCTTTATTACATTCTCCTGATTTTTAAGGACGCTATGTCCATTCATCCCTTTCCTTATTTATAAGGATAGTCAGGAACTATCAGGGCCGCTAATTTTACTCCCGCAAATATTGATCGAAGATTGAAGTGTATCGGCTTCAACTTAAATCAATTCATGTATCAAAATTAAAAAATGAATATGATCAGCCTGAACGCTTGTTCACGTATAAAAGCAGTGTCTTTTTTATTATACTTATTAATTACAATAGGCGCATGTAAAAAAACTGGGGCAGGAGAAAGTGTAACTGCCAAAGGGTATGCGACCGGTAAAGTGATTGATACCTATGGAAATCCAATACAGGGTGTAGAAGTGGTGGTCAATAATAGCCTGATAGGAAATAATAATCCTGCCGGGGTAACGGATGTTAATGGGAATTATAAGATCAAGTTGCCCACTGTAGGCACTTTTCATACTTCCGCAAGCTTCAGGAAAGTGTTCAATGGCAAAACATATACGCTTGACCTGCATCCCGATTCCTTTGATGAATTTAGTAACGAAGGTGCTGTCCGGAATTTTCAATGGAAACTGACAGGCCAGCGAAAGACTGTGGAAGAAGGTTATTATGGCGGATCTATTGGATTTAATACCGGTCTCGGTAGCCTGATATCCGAATACCAGTACATTGAATTTACCCTGGTGCCACAGGGAAAACTGATCGATGGCTCAGCCGGGCAGACAGTGCAGATGAAATGCGGACAACCGTATACCGCTGATTACGGGCATTTAAGAAATATACCGATCGGCCGCTATAAAATAAGCGCTGTATACAGGGAAAATGGTACGAGCACGCCACTCAGGATCAGGTACCTGCTTGCTGAAGAAAATACCTATACGAATGAACTGGTGCTTGACTTTGAACCGCAAATGCTCTCTGGTACGAATCACGCTGAAATACTTTGTAAGGAAAATTGATTTATAAAAATGACACGCTCACGTCTTGTGAGTATATCCCTGATTAGTCACATTTATGACAAGATCTGCCTAATTCAAAATTAAAAATTCAAAAACAGACCCCGGCTTTCGGAATATATTTTTGAATTTTGCATTTTGATTTTTGAATTATTATATAAAGGATTCATCTTCCACCGCATCAAGCCCTTTCTGATTCAGTACCACTGTAAAACTATCAACACCCTTTTTTACATATTGACTGATAAATCGTTCTTTATTCAATTCGGTCAATATCGTATCCAGCTCCTGTTTGGAAAGGTTATGGGTTTTGCCCAGTGAATTAAAACTTAACCGTGTGGGAGTTCCCAATGCGGCATCGGTACTTATTGATCGGAGTACCGCGATTTTATGCTGATCGGCCATATTATATCATTTGACGTACAAGATACGCAAATCCATACTTGAGCCCGGTAGGCTTATCACAGACCCGGTCACTCCGAGCGTAAACTTTTTACCGGGTTTGCCATTGCTGCTTTTAGTGTTTGCAGCCCGATCGTAATAAGGGCGATTAATAATACAGCAAGACCGGATATGGCAAATAACCACCAGCTCAGCGGGATCCGGTAAGCAAAAGTTTGCAGCCATTCACTGGTGGCCCAATATCCCAGCGGTGTAGCGATCAGGGTGGCTACCACCACCAGGCGTACAAAATCCTTACTCAGCATGGTAGCAATATTTGTTACACTTGCACCCAACACCTTACGAACCCCGATTTCTTTGTTTCGTTGCCCGGTCAGGTAAGCGGTCATTGCAAAAAGACCAATTACCGATATCAGTATAGCGATCAATGTAAACAGGCTGATGATGGTCTGAAGCCGCAGGTAGGAAGCGAAGAGGCGCGCAAAATTATCATCGAGGAAAGTATACCGGATAGGCAGGTCTGGCTCGATCTTTTTCCATGCCTGCTGGATGGCCGCTATGGAGGCTGTCACCTGTTTGGCATTTATTTTTACAAGTAGCGCGCCACCTGATTGAAACATGCAAGCATTGTTTCCTATAGTATAAGCTACTGGTTGTACGGCATGTTCCAGGCCCTGAACAAGAAAATCGCGCACCACACCAATTACTTGCAGCGGCACGGTATCACAGCCTGCGAAATAGATGGTCTTTCCGATCATATCTCCTGTTCCGAGTTGTTTTGCTGCCGATTCATTTAGTATAACAGATCTTGTATGCTGATCTGCATAACGCTCATCAAACAAGCGTCCTTTTACCAGGCCAATCCGCAACGTACTGAAATAGTCATTGCTTACTTTAACGGAAGCCAGGCGCCGGGTACCCGATTCAAAACGGAAGGAATAGGTAGAAGTATCTGAGTTGGCATCACCGGGTACTTCGGTTGTTTTGGCAACCTGTTCCACACCGGGCAATTGCATTAATGTTGTTCTTGTTGTTTCAAACTTTGCATCTCTTGTGCCCTGCATTGCCTGTATACGCATCACCTGTTCTCCGTTAAATCCTTTGTCTCTTGTCTGCATGTAACGGATCTGGCGATTGATGACTAAAGTTCCGAATACAAAAAATGCAGCCACGGCAAATTGCACAACGATCAACGCGTTACGAAAATTCCGTCCTTTATTACCTCTTGAATATTCTCCTTTTAAAACCCTGGTTGTATTAAGCACTGACAGGAATAGGGCAGGGTATAATCCGGAAAGCAGGATGACCAGCACCAGGCAGATTCCTACCTGTAAGGCGATTGACCAGCCATTCGTGGCATCAAAAAGAGATAGTTCGATATTAAAAGTGCGGGCGAAATAAGGCAGAATGATCTTGACAGCCACCAGCGCCAATATCAAACTCATTAAACACTGCAGCGCGGTTTCTCCAAGAAATTGCCCAAGTAACTGGCGTTTCGTAGATCCCAGTGTTTTACGGATACCTACTTCTTTTGCACGGCGGATAGAAGCTGCAATAGACAGGTTGCTGAAATTGATCGCACCTGCTACCAATAAAAGAAAAGCCAGTACCACCAATACCGTTACTGTAGGAAATTGACTGGAACCATGACTTGGGAAATTATGTAAACGACCAACAGGATCCGCGAACAATCCGGCCTGGTGACCCGCGGCACGAAAATCAGCGAAGGTTTGTGTTCCCTGTTTTAACTGGTTATCGTAGTAAACAGGATTAATAGCTGCTTCAAGTTTGGTTGCTGGTTGAGCTTGTTTGGTTTTGACATACGTGGTATAGGACCGGTTATTCCAATGTTCATTTCCTTTTTCGTAGGGGCTGCGCCAGGCAAACTGTACATTCAGATGGGATGGCCCTTTGGGTGATTCGATCACCGCGGTTACTTCAGTATCAAAGGAATTAAAAATACGGATCGTTTTTCCAATAGGGTTACTGCTGCCAAATAATTGCTGGCTGAGTTCCTGTGTAATCAGTATGGCATTCGGTTTATTCAAAGCAGTGGCCGCGTCACCTGAGATGATTTTGTAAGGGAATACTTTCAGGAACAAAGAATCTACCTCAATACTTCCTTTACCATAGATCCTGGTATCTCCGGCACTTAGTGGCACTTCAAATTCACCGGCTGACTGTACTTTAGTAGCAGCTTCAATGCCGGGAGCATTGGAAGCAAGAAAGCGGGCAAGTGGAGCAGGTGTTTGCTCCAGTACTTCCTCATCCGTACGGGCGGAGATCTTATACATTTTTTTCAGCTCGGGGCTCCAGGTATCATAGCTCAATTCATAATTGAGATACAAAAGCACGATAATAAAACCGGCCAGTCCTGTACTAAGGCCTGCGATATTGATGGCGCTGTAGACGCGGTTTTTTGAGATATTCCTGAAGCTGATCCGAAAAAAATGTTTGAGCATAGTGTGTAGTTGGTACAAAATCAAAGTGAAAAACATGCCGTTTTGGTAAAATACTGAAAGCCATTCATTTATTAACAGGAGTAGTGTTTGTTTCGTTCGGTTTTGATACGAAATATGGCTGAATCTGATACAGCGGGTATATTCCGGAATGACCCATCCGCGGCTAATATGACCCTTGCCGCCGGACCCGGCCACCCGGTACCAGCAGAATGGCCGATCAGGAATTGGCTTTATTACTTGTGATTTTGACCAGGGAACTGATCTCGAAAGCCACCCGGCATTAGGGCATGCTATTTGGATTCAGAGGTAAAACATATATATGTCTGAAAATAAGAAAAAGCAATTTGGTGTTTGGATGGATTCGCATCATGCGACAGTAATTGGCCGTCAGAACGTGGAAACAGGAGATTTCGTGGTATTAACACATGCTAAAAATACCGGTCGCGAAAGTAACTCCAATGAAAACGCGGCTAATAACCAGGAGAAGAATATGATGATCAAATTTTTTAAGGAAATTTCTTCCCATATGCAAAATGCGGAAGAGGTACATATTACAGGTACCGGCACCGTGCAGGAACAATTTATTAATTATTTAGCAAGCACGCCGCAGTTTAAAAATACTGTCACAAAAGAAAGTACTTCCAATAAAATGAATGATGAAAAACTGCTCGAGTTTTTTAAACAGCAGTTTAATTAACCCCGATAAAAGTAAAAAGTCAACATTCAAAAATTCAATAACCGTATTCGTTAATGATAGGGGGCTGTTTTTGAATGTTGACTTTTAATTTCTTTTGTTCTGCTAATCTTGGTTTGTTTCTAAGCCTGTCTTATTTATCGTAAGAATAAAGAAAAAACCGTTCATCTCTTGTATCTGAGTCCATAATGCTGACCAATATTTCTGTATAATTCCAGGTTTTATTGAGCATGCTTTGCGGTAAACTAACAAACGCGTTTTTATCAAAAGTAAAACCAGTGCTTTTGAAGCATTCGTCCGTGCACTCCCAGCTTGCCCCTCCCTGAAGCAGGCTTGTACCGCCGGCTACTTTGGTTAAAAAAATGCGGTCCACGTAACCATAATCCCATTTCGGATCTTTTATAACCACATCAAAATAGGAGTCTAAGGGATCAATGGCTATAGTAACGACGACCGATCGATTATTGTCCGCCAGTATTACTCTTGTTTTCCAGTCGTCTGCCAATTGACCTTTTGGTCCCTGGTATTTAAAGGACGCGGCAGAAGATGATATCGTAAGTGTTTTTGCGAGATCATAACGACGTTTATAATTGTCAATTGAAACGCGACCGTATACATATACCATTGCAGACCAGTTGCCAGCCGCAAGGTCTGCAATGGTTACCGCCATTTGGTTATTACCGTGGCTCATTTTTTTTATGATAGTGTCTGTCGCGTTTTCCTTTATCAGGATGATAGTAGCTGAATCAACCAAGTTCAATGGAATGGTACTGGCAGAAAATTCCACGACAAAACTGGTATCATTGCCGGTGATAGTTTCTGGCTCATTTTCTTTATCACAACCGGTAACCGCCAATAAGATAATGGCAGAAAGGACCGCGTTGATTGCGAATGCAGAAAAATAGGTTTTACGGGTTAGGGTAATAGGCCGGATATTTTTTTTCATAGCGGAAACTTTTAATGGTTATTTGTCTGAAAATATCGAATAAGAGCATTCTGAAAAGCCCGGAACGTGCCGAATGCAATTATGAGTGGCCGAACCAAAAAAGTAGATGTTCGAACTGGGGCTGGTATTTATATAAAACCCTGCCAGGCGGCACTGGTTACTATCCGCGCTTGCTTCACCATTCAACCAATGATGAAAAAATACTTGAGTTTTTTAATCAGCAGTTTAATTAATCCGGATTAAAGTAAAAGTCAACATTCAAAAATTCAACAACCGTATTCGTCAATGATACGGAAGTTGTTTTTGAATGTTGACTTTTTAGTTTTCGTTGAACTGCTGATCTTAGTTTGTTAGTAAGCCTGTATTACTTATTATAAGAGTAAAGAAAAAGACGTTCATCGCCCGTTTCTGAGTCCATAATGGTGCCTAGTATCTCCGTATAAGTCCAGGGTTTACCGGCCATGTTTTGCGAAAGAGTAACAAATGCGTTTTTGTCAAACGTAAACCCGCTGCTTCTGAAACATTCATCCATGCACTCCCAGCTTCCTGAACCCTGGAACTGGCTTCCACCGCCAGCGGGTCTGTTATAAAAGATACGGTCTATATAACCATAATCCCATCTGGAATCTTTTATAACTACATCAAAATACGGATCCAACGGATCAAGGGCTATGGTTATTACGACTGAACGATTGTTGTCCGCCAGTATTACTCTTGTTTTCCAGTCGTCTGCCAGTTGACCCTTTGGTGCCTGGTATTGAAAGGAAGCGTTGGCAGACGATGACGTAAATGTTTTTGCAAGATCATAGCGGCGTTTATAATTGTCATTAGCAACGCGGGCGTATACATATACCATAGCCGACCAGTTGCCAGCAGCCAGGTCCTCAACGGTTACTGCCATTTGGTTATTACCAGGGATCATTTTTTTTATGACCGTGTCTGTAGCGTTTTCTTTTATCAGCATTACAGTGGCTGAATCAACCAAATTGAACGGAATGGTACTGGCAGAAAATTCCACGACAAAGCTGGCGTCATTGTCTGTGATAGTCTCTGGTTCATTTTCTTTATCACAACCGGTAACTGCTAATAAGATAATAGCGGAAAGGACCGCGTTGATTACAAATCCAGAAAACCGGAGTTTAGGGGGCAGGGTAATAGACCGGATAGTTTTTTTCACAGTGGTAATTTTTAATGGTTATATGGCTGAAAATATTAAATAAGAACATCCGGAAAAGCAGGGGGTGTGCCGAATGCCATTATCTATGACCGAACGAGAAAAATATATGTCCGAGCTGGGGCGGCATCTGTATAAAATCAGAGGCCTCCAACACTGGTTACTATCCTGGTTGCGGCCCTATATGATCGATCCTTTTTCAAAATAAACCCAACTCAGACAGGTAGCAAACAATATGCAAATAGGGGTTAAACAGGAAAATTGCCTGGGTTTGGTCCGGGCTTGGTCCCTGCTTGGTCCCTGTTTGGTCTCTGCTTGAACAGTATTTGAACTACTGTATCCATGGATAGGAACATTGCCTGGAACACAGCTTCATGAAGGTTTGGAAATAGCTGACCTGGTGAAGGGAAGAGTTTCTAAACGGGGAAGCAGGCCCATTGAAGCCAGATCGGGCCGGTTGTGGCAATCGCTGCTGGCACCGGGTAGCTTGTAAATATGTATTTCAGAACATGACTGTCGCCATCGTTAACAAAAACAATTGTTTATAAACCCGGTAAACGGGGGTGTAATGGTTTTTCCTTCACTATTGGTTATTTTTAAGCCCGTTAATGCTGGCGCCTGATCACAAATCAACCCATGAAGAAATACCTTCCATTTTTTAGTCCCTACAAAAAAGCCCTGATACTTGGTCCCTTACTGGCGGTAATAGATGTTTGCAGTGAGATCGTGCAGCCCAAATTGATGTCGCATATTGTAGACCAGGGGATTCAGCATAAGGATATTAATTATATACTCAAAATGGGCGGACTGATGGTCTGTCTTTCTTTGGTGGCCATAGCGGCGGGAGTAGGAAATATCTATTTTTCATCCAGGGCTTCTGTGGGTTTCGCTACCAATCTCCGCAAGGGTGTTTTTCACAAGATCCAGGAATTTTCTTTTTCTAATATCGACCGGTTCAGTACAGCTTCCCTGGTTACCCGGCTCACCAATGATATCACTACATTGCAACAGGTGATCATGATGTCGCTGCGCTTATTGATCCGTGCCCCGCTGATGCTGATCTGCGCGGTGATCCTGGCGGTTAGTATCAATGCGCAGCTAACCCTCGTTATTGCTATAGCGATACCTGTACTGGCGATTTCTATTTTTCTCATCTTGCGCAAAGGCGTCCCATACTTTACACGGATGCAGCAAAAGCTTGATCATGTCAATGGCGCAATACAGGAAAACCTTACCAATATCCGTCTTGTCAAGTCATTCGTACGGTTTCAATTTGAAGAAAAGAAATTTGCGGTAGCCAATGATGACCTGCGCAATATTTCTATTCGTGCGTCGGGTATAGTGATATTGATCATGCCGGTAATGATGCTGGTGATGAACCTGTCGATTGTTGCCATCATGTGGTTAGGTGGTCAACGTATTATGGATGGTTCTTTCAAGGTGGGCGAACTCATGTCTTTTATTGGCTATATTACCCAGATTCTATTGGCGTTGATGTTGCTTTCCATGACGATCATGACATTCTCCCGGGCCGGCGCGTCATCAAAAAGAATACTTGAAGTATTGAATACTGAAGTGGATATACAGAACACCGCCGCCGCGCTGGAAAAAAAGGAGACAATTAAAAAAGGAAAGGTCGAATTCAGAGATGTTGATTTTAAATATGATCCGCATGCACGGGAATATGTATTGAAGGATATCAGCTTCACCGCATTTCCCGGGGAGGTGATAGCCATTGTTGGTGCTACAGGGTCGGCCAAGTCAACACTTGTGCAACTCATGCCCCGTCTTTATGAAGTGAGCCAGGGACAGGTGTTGATTGATGATATAGATGTGCGCGATTATAGATTGCAGGATCTGCGTGGAGCCGTATCTATGGTATTGCAGAAAAATGTTTTGTTCTCCGGCACCATCAGGGAAAACCTGAAATGGGGCAATCAGCAGGCCACCGATGAGGAGATCATGGCGGCAGCAAAAGAAGCCCAGGCACATGATTTTATCATGTCATTTCCTTTGCAGTACGATACCTGGCTGGAACAGGGAGGCGTGAATTTATCAGGTGGGCAACAACAACGGATATGTATCGCAAGAGCTATACTGAAAAGACCGGTGATATTGATACTCGATGACAGCACCAGCGCTGTCGATTCAGACACCGAAGCTAAAATAAGAATGGCATTGGAAAAAGAGCATGGGGCTACCACCACGTTTATCATTGCGCAACGGATCAGTTCGATACGGAATGTAGACCGCATTATCGTGCTGAATGATGGTCGTATTATCGGTAGCGGTACTCACGATGAACTGATGCGATCAAGCGAAGTTTACCAGGAGATTTATACATCACAAATGCAAAACGAGGTAATCACATCATGAGTGATAACAGGCCCAGACCCATAACGCCCGGTGGTCTTCCAGGAGGAGGAAGGAGAATTTCCGTAGAGAAACCAAAGAATGCCGCTGAAACGATCCGCAGGCTCTGGAACTATTTGCGTAAGAATGAATGGCTGCTGATCATTGTTGTGCTGCTTCTTTTAATGAATACCGCGGCTACGCTGGCAGGTTCTTATTTGTTGCGCCCCATTATCAACGATTATATTCTGCCGCATAATTACTATGGTCTTGCCAGGATATTATTAGTGTTATTAGGTATTTACATAACAGGCGCGCTTGCAGCTTTTTTACAAAGCAGGATCATGATCACCGTAGCACAAAAAACGGTGCATACCATGCGTCGCGATCTTTTCAATAAGCTGCAATCACTGCCCATCCGTTTTTTTGATACCAATAGTCATGGTGAGTTAATGAGCCGGTTTACCAATGATGTGGACCTGGTCAGCGATGTATTGAATTCAAGTGTTACGCAGATATTTACCAGCACGATGACACTGGTAGGAACATTTGTGCTGATGCTTTATATCAGTCCGCTGCTTACACTTGTGACATTGGTGATTGTGCCGCTGATGTTATTCATTGCTTCAAGGGTAATCCGGAAAAGCAAAAACTATTTCATGGCGCAACAGAAAGCCATTGGTACGACCAATGGGTATATCGAAGAAATCATGACAGGCCAGAAAGTGGTCAAAGTTTTTGGATATGAAGCCCATGCGGAGCAAACCTTTAATGTCATGAATGAAGAGTTAAGGGAAAAGGCCACCAAAGCGCAATTGTATTCCGGTATCATGATGCCTATTATTCAGAACCTGAGCACGATCAACTACGCGCTTACTGCAATGGTGGGAGGGATGCTGGCCGTATTGCGAGGGCTTGATATAGGCGGATTGGCTTCTTTCTTACAATACTCCCGGCAGTTTGGCCGGCCGGTAAATGAATTGTCGAACCAGTTCAATAGCCTGCAGGCTGCATTGGCGGGTGCCGAGCGGGTATTTGAAATGATGGACAGGCAACCGGAACCGGAAGATGCAGCAGATGCGATAACTATGGATAATATAAAAGGCGAGGTGAAATTTGAGCATGTCGATTTTAGCTATGATCCCGGCCGGCCGATTCTAAAAGATATATCGCTTGAAGCAAAGCCAGGCCAGAAGATCGCATTTGTTGGATCGACGGGTGCTGGAAAAACAACGATCATCAATTTACTTCCCCGTTTCTATGATATTGATAAAGGAAGTATCAGTATTGATGGGATACCGATCCGGCAAATACAAATGCATAGCCTTCGTCGCTCCCTGGCGATCGTATTGCAGGATACACATCTTTTTACTGCAACGGTGATGGAGAATATCCGCTATGGCCGCCTGGAAGCCACTGATGACGAAGTGGTTGCTGCGGCAAAATTGGCCAATGCGGACTCGTTTATAAGGCGTTTGCCCAATGGGTATGAAACATTGCTGGAACGTGATGGCAGTAACCTGAGCCAGGGACAGCGGCAATTGCTAAGCATTGCGAGAGCTGCGGTTGCCGACCCGGCGATACTGGTGCTGGATGAGGCCACGAGCTCTATCGATACCCGTACGGAGAAACATATTGAACAGGGGATGGATACGCTTATGAAGGGAAGAACAACTTTTGTGATCGCGCATCGCTTATCAACTGTACGCAATGCGGATGAGATCATTGTACTGGAGCATGGCGTGATCATAGAACGGGGCGATCATAATAACCTGATGGCGAAGAAGGGTAAGTACTATGGGTTGTATACAGGACAGTTTAAAAATTAATACGAACGCAGCCTGGATAATTGAAGGCCGCGACCCCGATATATTGTTTTTCAAAGCAAATCACCCGGATCAGGAATAGCAGACCCATTATTGTTTATGTCTAAACTAATAATGGCCAAAAAAAGATATTCAGACCAGGATTTACTCACATATTTTGCAGAAATTTGTTCTCCCGGTCAACTCCCGGTAATTTGGATTTATTGTTGTTATAGAAGAACAGATCAGTTACTATGCAAATTTCCCAGCCCTCTTCTTCAAAGACCTCCCTGCTAATCGCCGACGATGACGCTGACCTGTTGGTGCTTCTGCGTCTTAAGCTGCAATCGGAAGGATTCAATGTGTTCACTGCCATCGATTCTACGGAATTGTATGCTATACTGCAAGAGCAACATATTGATGTGGTATTGCTTGATATTCTTATAAATGTTGAAAGTGGGGCTGAATTATGTTATGAACTCAAGCATGATCCCGCCACCGCGCATATCCCGGTGCTGCTTTTCTCCGGCCATCATAAACTTGCTCAGCTTACAGACGAGTGTGGAGCAGATGGTTTCCTGCCTAAACCGGTGGATATAGCCAGGTTAAAGAAAG
>CAZGSG010000066.1:0-23655 GCA_964528095.1 uncultured Terrimonas sp. | reverse complement strand
GCCGGTCATATCTTACGACAGCCTGCGGCTGAACATTCGGATGAATACTGGGATACGATCATTAATATTAACCTGAATGCGCAGTTCATCCTCACCCGCGAGATCGGTAAACGGATGATAGAGCAGGGCTATGGAAAGATCGTTTTCACCGCTTCCCTGCTCTCCTTCCAGGGCGGTATCAATGTACCGGGATATGCGGCCAGTAAAGGAGCCATTGCTTCTTTATTAAAAGCTTTCGCCAATGAATGGGCCAGGCATGGGGTCACCGTCAACGGCATAGCGCCTGGTTATATCGCCACTGACAATACCATACAGTTAAGAGCAGATGCGGAAAGGAATACAGCTATCCTGTCAAGGATACCCGCCAACCGATGGGGAACTCCTGAAGACCTTACCGGTGCTTTTGTATTTCTTTCTTCCCCCGCGTCAGACTACCTGAATGGAACGATCATTACAGTAGACGGCGGTTGGATGGGCAGGTAATCTACATTTTAGAAGAGGTGTAAGAATTGAAAATTCAAAAGTAAAAATTCAAAAATGGCTTCATTAAGACCGGGCGGTGTTTTTGTATCTGGACATTTTTATTCTGAATTATAGAAAATCAAATCACAAAATGATTCTCCTCCCCACGGAGGCTATTTTTGCATTTTTACTTTTGAATTTATAACTGGTTTTTTTAGACACTCCGTATCGGTTCAATCCCACCCGGAACGGTTCATATGAAAAGCCGTACAGTTCGTGGTTATTTTATTTGCAGCTCATTCATTGCAGGAGATATTTGAAAAAATATTACTGACATGAAAACGCTTCACCGGTCTTTCCTCTTCACTTTAATTGGCACCCAGTTATTGTTTGCTGACAATACCGTTACCAGTGACTTCAAAATGATCAAGCAGCAAAATTCTATCTCGCTTTACGAGCGATGGATCAAACACAATGGAAATGAGGTCAGGGAACTAAAAGCCGAGTTTGAGATCAGATCAACCAGCATACAAAGTATACTTAGTCTTTTGAAAAATGGCAGTCGCGGTACTGAATGGAACAATAATTCAAAAACATACCAGGTAAGCCTTACAAAAGAAGAACATGTTTGGATAACCTATATCTGCTATGGTATTCCCTGGCCCATGGACGACCAGGACTGCTGCCTGCGATATTCTTATGAACCGGCAGCATTAACCGCAAGTTCATTCGCTATCTCTTTTGAAAGCACCAATTACCCTGCATTTCCTGTCAAAAAAGACGTGACCCGTATAACAGGTACCAAGGGTAAATGGAGTATTGAAAATACAGGCAACGGTAACTTTAAAATAGCCTACCAGGTTGCAACAGATAAAAGTTCGAGCATACCCCGCTGGATATCGGACCCACTGGTATATAATAACCTTCTCAAAACAATCGCCAGTTTCAGGAGCATTCTTGAAAACAAAAATTAAAGGATCACTGCCCCGCATTGATAAAAACTTCAACATGTTATCCCAAAAAAAATATACCCTGATCACCGGCGCCAGTTCCGGCCTGGGAAAAGAATTTGCTGTGCAGTGTGCCCGCCAGCGGATGCATTTGTTATTGATCGCACTTCCGGGTAGCAACCTGGCGATGCTTGCTTCCAACCTGATGGATACCTATGCCGTGGATATCAGGATCTTTGAATTTGATTTAACGGATACTACCGTATTTGCGGAAAGAATAAATCATGTAACCTCCCATTACTCAATCGACTTCCTGATCAATAATGCCGGCGTGGGAGGAACAGCGAATATGGTCGATTGTAGCATTGATTCTATTGATCGTATCATTCAACTGAATATCAGAACCACCGTAGTGATCACGCGTCTTTTGCTACCCTGTCTCTTGCAACACACAAAAAGTTATATACTTAATATAGCCAGTATGGCAGCATTTACACCGATCGCCTATAAAACGATCTATCCCGCATCGAAGGCATTCATTTCCTCCTTCGCATTAGGCTTACGGGAAGAATTGCACAATACAGGTGTCTCCGTAAGCGTAGTTTATCCCGGCCCCATCATGACCAATTCAAACACTTCAAGACGCATTGTATTGCAGGGATTAAAAGCGCGGATGGGATTATTGTCAACATCCAGTATTGTTGAAACGGCCATTAAACAAACACTTGCAGGAAAAGCAAGCATCGTACCTGGCTGGTGGAACAGGATGAATCAGCAGTTAATGAACCTGTTGCCGGTAAAAACCAAAACAAGAATGGTATCGGGAGCGGTAAAAAATGAACTAACACTTTCTATTTAAAACACATGCCCAAAATACTAATAACAGGAGGAAACGGATTTCTCGGAGGGAATCTTGCCAGGGATCTATATAAAAAAGGGTATGAAATAAAACTAATGATCAGGTCTTCCGCAGATACAACCAGCATCGCAGACATACCCAGCGAACTCTGTTATGCCTCGATAGAAAATAAGGAAGAAGTATCAATGGCTGTAAAAGATTGCGATTTTGTAGTGCATACAGCGTCCCTGACAGGGCAATGGGGTATTGATTTTTCAGTATATGAAAAAATAAATATTACCGGAACAAAAAACCTGCTGGACGCATGCCTCTTACATAAAGTAAAACGGATCATTCATGTGAGTACGGCCAATACAATGGCCCCGGGCACGAAAAAAGATCCCGGTACTGAATTAAATTCCTTTGGTCTTTTTCATATGAATTCGGGCTATATCAATAGCAAGTATATTGCGCAGCAACATGTGCTGGAATATGTAGAGCAAAAAAAGCTGCCGGCAATTGTTATCAACCCCACATTCATGCTTGGAGAATACGATGCAAAACCAAGCTCAGGGCAGATCATTTTATACGGCATGCACAAGCGTATCCTGTTTTATCCGCCTGGTGGAAAAAATTTCGTGCATGTACAGGATGTATGTGCCAGTATAGTTAATGCGCTTGAGTTTGGCAAAATAGGCGAATGTTACCTGGCTGCAGGGGAAAACCTGAGTTATAATCAATTTTTCAAGCTGCTTGGTTCCATATCCGGTCAGAAACAGCTCAGGATAAAGATACCCGCATTAGCACTGAAAACCGCAGGGCTAATCGGGTCATTAGCTGGCAGGTTTACAGGAAAGTCAAAAAAGATAAATTTTTCAACGGCCAGTCTTTTATGTCTCGACAACTATTATTCCGGTAAAAAGTCCGAACGCGAATTAAACATCCGTTATACTTCTATCGACAAAGCCGTCAGGGGAGCGCTGAGCTGGTTCAGGGAAAATAATTATTGTTAAGTTCTGTATATGCTTATAACTGTTTTAATTTTAGTGATCAATAAAATGGATAAATCACAAATAGAAGGGATTTTTCAAAGCCGGGCATTTAAATATGGCCTGCGTATATTTATCCTTTATAGTTTCAGTGTTGTTTTTAAATCCTTTGACCTGTCTTTCCCGAAAGACTTTGGGACCATCTTATTCAGGGGCCAGTCATTCAGTCTCATGTTTGTATTATTTGGTTTATTGATCTGGGAAGGAGGCATTCAATTATCGCGTATCATTCAGCGGTCAATGGCCCGAAAAAAAATACCTTACCTGGTGGTAGTATTATGTTTGGGGCTTATCCTGTACGGATTACTTTCCGCCTATCTTTTCGGGTTAACCTATTCTGCTTTCGATATCCTGCTTTTTAATAAATATGAAGCATGGGAAAGCGTGAGCACGCTTAGTTATGATCTTATTTTTGGCGCATTTATTTTTTACCTGCTGATACTTGGCTACAATGCCATATTATTTTACTACCAAAACTGGCAGGAAGCCCGGTTGAATACAGAGAAACTGATGCGCGAGAACATACAGGCCAGGTATGATGTATTAAAAAGCCAGATCGACCCGCATTTTTTCTTTAACTCGCTGAGCGTGCTCACCAACCTGGTATATAAGAGCGCGGACCTATCGGCTGAGTATATCACGCAGTTGTCGAAATGTTATCGTTATATACTGGATAAAAAAATAGAAAATCTCGTACCAATAGCCACTGAGCTCGAGTTCCTTGACTCCTATACATTCCTGATCCGGATCCGTCATCAAAACAGTATCGTATTCACTATAGATATCGATCATTCTATTATGAATAATAGCATGATACCTCCGGCAACTCTGCAAATGTTAGTAGAAAACGCGGTGAAACATAATCGCTTTTCCGCCAATGATCCTTTACATGTACAGATCAGGGGAGACAAGGATTTCATTACCGTGAGTAATGATCTGAGAAAACGAAATGGCATTCAAAACTCAACAGGTGTGGGCCTGCTCAATATCAGCAAACGTTATGAATTGATAACCGATAAGAAAATCGACATACTGGAAAAAGAAGACATGTTTATTGTAAAAGTGCCGGTCATTTCCGACCACGAGATGACCAAAATTAAATTAGTTTAGTGAAACCCTGGTCAAAGCGACTAAAATAAAGCCCGTCCTTTAACACAGGTTTCGTTTAACCAACGGCAAACTCCTATTCATGAAAGTGATCATATTCGAAGACGAAAAACACAATGCCGAACGGCTTATTCAATTGGTATCACAATGTGTGCCCTCACTGGAAGTGCTGGCTGTAATTGAATCTATCACTGAAGGCATAAAATGGCTGGCAAACAGGTCGAACAAAGCCGACCTGATCTTCATGGACATCCAATTGTCTGATGGCAACTGTTTCGAGATCTTTGAACAGGTGAATGTTACCACCCCTATTATCTTCACTACTGCCTATGACAAATTCGCTTTGCAGGCATTCAAGGTATACAGCGTAGACTACCTGTTAAAGCCAATAGACATAGTGGATCTTCGCAGGGCCATTGATAAATACCATCATTTCAATGCAAGCGGCAATCCCGGGATTGATGTAACAAAAATCGCCGAGGAATTTTATAAAAGGGAGAATACCCGTTTTATGGGGAAGACCAATAACCAGCTTGTATACGTAAAAGCGAAGGATATCGCTTATATCCATTTTGCCGAAGGCACAAGGGCGATCACGGTAAACAATCAAAAGATCCCGCTTGATTATTCGTTGGATCAAATGGAAAAAATGTTGAATAAGACCCTGTTTTTCCGGGTCAATCGTAAACTGATCATCCATATCGATTCAATAAAAAAGATCTCTTCTTATTATAATAATCGCCTGGTATTGCAGCTTTCCCCGGCCATTGAGACGGATACTGTGATCAGCAGGGAAAGAGTGGCCGGTTTTAAGAACTGGCTGGAGGGGCGTGAGAGTGCGGCATCCGGCTGAAAACCAGTAATTTTTATTTTTAATAGCCATTTAATGAAGGGTAATATTGGAAAAATCACTATTTTCGCTGCCCCGTAAGGGAATCGGGAAGTAGCGCAGGCCGGTAGCGCACCTGGTTTGGGACCAGGGGGTCGCAGGTTCGAATCCTGTCTTCCCGACGAAGCCTGTAAGTAGTTGACTTACAGGCTTTTATATTTTTCCTTCCTTCCTAATTTATGCATTTTTCCCCTTTAAACTGAATCATACACTGAGTAGCTCACTGAGTATAAATTGCTCAATGTTAATTAGTTACTTGCCTTTTTCGTCCGCCTCTTTGCATTTATTATTTTTTCAGTACTGCAGTTTCTGGTGAGTTTTTGGTGAATTGTCCAGAGAAAAATATTTATAACTTATTGTAAATCTTTTCATTATAAAGTTAGGTTCGAATCCTGCCATCCCGACCCGTAATTAAATCCATAACTAGCAGAATTTCAATGTTTTAATAATATTAAAATTTTGTAATTATGGAAAATTTCAATTCATTTTTTGTGAGTTTTTACATTCGAAAAAACCGGAACAAGCTTAAAAATTACAGTGTTTTTTGCTGCATCAAATTAGCAAAACGCTCAACTGAAATTTGTATCTCTGGAAGTATTCAAAAGACAGAATGGGATCTAGGAAAAGCAAGACCAAAGCAGGAAACTGATTACTTAATAAAGCTTTCTATTTACCTGGATACAATCAAGGCAGAGCTTTTCAATATTTATCTTGATATAAAACTTAGCGGTGAAGAATGCACGGCTCAGAGAATTAAAACTATTTTCTTGGATAAGGATGTTCGCCAATTTACATTTCTGCAATTAATAGATAAGGCAATTGAAAAATATCAGTATGAATTAGCAAAAGGAAGTCTCAAAAACTATCATGCAACGAGATCCTATGCTGAAAAATTCTGTAAGTCAAAATATAAGTCAGGAGACATTTCATTAAAGTATATCAATTACTCTTTTATTGATGAGTTAAAGACATATATCCTTAGCAATCCGCTAAAAGTAAATGACCGTTGTAATAATAATGGTTGCATGAAGCATATGGAACGTATAAAAAAGATAATTTCTTGGGCTTATGCAATGCGTTTTATTGACAGAAATATTTTTGCATCATTTAAAATCAGGAAAACCCGGTACGAAAGTAAATGGTTGAATTGGGAACAATTAACAACGATTCAAACTAAAAAATTACACCAGCCGATGATAAGTTTAGTAAGGGATCTTTTTATATTCTGTTGTTACACTGGCATGGCACCGATGGATATGCAGCTACTAAAACCACATCAGATATATTGCGGAACAGATAAATTGACTTGGATGACTTATACAAGAACCAAAAGCAAAATATCTGCAAATGTTCCGTTGCTTAGTCAAGCAATAGAAATTATTAAAAAGCATGAATTGAAACAGGGGGATTTATTTCGCACAACTGTTTTCCCATTTGTTACCAATAAAGATTTGAATGATAATTTAAAGATCATTAGTGAAATCTGTGAACTGGGTACGTCTCTTAACTTCTATATAGCCCGGCATACCTTTGCTACAACAATCACATTACTTCATGGTGTCCCGATTACTTCAATAAAAGAAATGATGGGGCATGACAGAATTGAGACTACAATGAGATATGCGAAGACAAATAATTCAATTATAGGAAGAGATATGATGGTAGCACAGGAAAAAATGATTGATAGCTAAAGTGTATATTTGATTCAAGAGAATATTTACGGAATATTTCAACTATAAATTACTGGAGTTATCTTGTTTCAGATCAAGATGTCAGTTCCACCGAAAGTTGACCATTGGAATAGGCTATTTCTTTCACAAAAGACGAACAAAAAGGTGCCGCAGAAGGCGTTTTTAATCAGCCGACCATAACCATTTTGGGTTCCGGTGGGTATTTAATATTAGGATAGTCCGACACATCCAGTGCAATTAAATGCTTTCTGATTGCCTTTTGTCGATCACTCAAGAATTCCGGTTCTATATCTTTTATTTGATTATAGAATTTTATAAAGGAATCATCGGGGAAAAGATCGCTTCTAAAGATCCAATAGTAATGCTGTAGCGTGAAATCGTCTTCATCAATCCTAACGAATTGCTCTGCCAGATACAACAAATAATCTTTATCGTTGGAAAAAGAGTCCAAAATTCCCTGATAATAGTCAGGGAAGATTTGGGAATAATTTATCTGGTACAAATACTTGACGAACGGACAAAGTTGAGTTTGTCTTGATTCCCACATGAAGTTTGCGGCGGACCTGAAACGGGGCAGATATATCTTTTCAATATACAGATAGTTTTTTTTATAATAATCGTCGAATATGTGATAATCATTCCTGAATCCTCTGCCATCCTTCATGAACATTCGTATGTAATGGAAGAAGTAGATATGCACTATGCTCGGGGGATTAATAGTCTGACCAAATGATTGGAAGAATGACTGGATGAACTCTTTTTTCTTTTTATTTCCACTCATAAGGTTTATCAACATATCCGAGACCCGGTCGCTGTACTCCTGGAAAAGGTTACCGTTCTGATTGAAAAACTCAATCAAGTCGCGGATGAGGGTATAGTCATAGTTGCGGTAAACCTTATGAAGTGACCGATCGCCAAATCGAACTATCATATTTTCTATCCTGTTATACCTTAATGCTTCCTGCAGAATTGACTTGCGAACGGTCCCGGTTCGAGTGATTATTTCCTGTAGTTCCTTCTCACTGATGTCGCTATCGCTGCGCATCAACGTAAAATACCGGTCAAAATAAGCGGGGTCAAGTAATCTTTTCAGATTCGTGTCTTTTCTATAATGGAAATAAGGTGTTTTAGGAGAAAGAGCGTGGATGATTTCCGCAGCAGTAGGTTTAAGCTTCTCAAACTGTTCCTCGTTGAGTCCGGCCTCCGGCAGTTCGCGCTTCCTCGCATTTGTTTTATAATAACTATAGAATTTATTATAGGAAGGATAATCAAAAATCCGGATGGCTTCGATGGCAATGAAATCCGTCAGATTGATATCATCTGCAATGGAGGGAAGGCGAAACGATAATGCATTAAAAAACCTTTTGAAGTCCCTGATGCTTTTGAAGTAATCACGGAGACCCTGATAATTCCATAGCGACTTAAGAGTCGCATCATCGAATTTGATATTGTTTTCACTTCCTGTTTCCTGAATGCTGGAAAAAAATAATTCCTGAAGTTTTGCATCCGGCACAGAGGGAATCTCATAATCTATCTGGATCACCTTTTCCAGATACTGCTGTCCCTTGCCGCTAAAATTCCTGTCAATAGCGTCGATCACTACTTCGCGATCAAAAGCAACAATATAAATGATATTACTAAAATTCGTAACCAAGGTAATCGTCTGAAATAATTCTCCCACCTGATCGGGTGATAGGCGGTCAATGTCGTCAATGAACACTAAGATTTTCCTTTTGCTTTTTCTAAGTATCTTCTCAATATCTTCTTTGATGTCATGAATGTTCTCATACTCGCTCAAATGGCCCGATAGGCTTTCCAATCCTTCCTGGATATTGCCGGCAGTTGCGCTGACATATTTAACCCATTTAAATGCTTTCAAGAAATTATTGACCTTTTCAGAAATCTTCGTTGTTTTCGTATCGAGATCCTTTAGAGAAAGAGCCAGGTGAATGAGAAAAGCTTCTTTTATTCCCTCATTTTTGTAAAAGAGCCACGGATTGAATGAAATGATCTTGAATTTATCAGGTTCTTTTTCCTCGAGCTGGGATTTAATGAAACTTAGTAAGGTGGATTTTCCACTTCCCCAAGCGCCGGTAACGGATAAGGCTAGACCGTCCTGATTCTTTTTGCTGTAGGCAATCAGGCCCTTCACTATTTCACTGGCAATATTTATTCTTCCGAGACTGTCGCTGGGCAATTCAGGGATATGATCTGATTTTATTTTCATATAATTCACTTATAGCAGAAAAAAAACTGATGGGTGGAATGAACATCAATAGCTAGCCGGAAAAATTAAGAAATGTTTACGTTAATCGCTTCTCAACTATTCTTTCGTATAGCTCCCTTTGCTCACCTGTTAGGGAACCATCATTGGCTCCGGGGTCCCAATCGTTTTCAATCATGATTCTTATCGATTCCGAAATTAGATGCCAGGCTACATGCTGATCTGGAAAATCAGTAACTGGCTTCAAAGTGTAAGGCAGGGCAGTGAATTTTGATAGGTCATAAGGCCCTTTCCTTGCAAAGTGATAGTGAACTAGCAAAATGGGAACAATTTTAATTGATTTATCTAAATTCCATTTGTCAATAGCATTCTTAATCTCATTCTCCTTTACATACCTCGTGTTCATTAGATTTTCACTAATCATAAAGAAAATAATATCCGCTTCTTCAAACTTCTTTTGTATTTCATCATTCCATGCTTTCCCTGCAATTAATTTGGTACAAAACCAAGGTTCCTCAATAAGTTCATCATCAAAAAGAGGTATTAAATAGTCCATGAATTTATTGACAAGAACGAGGTCTTTTTTCGAGTAGGATATAGCTACTTTTTTTCTTTTTTTTAATACACGATTAGTGAACAGCTGGAAAGGGAATATGGGTATTGTTTTATTAATCCCCGATAGATTTCCGTTTTCATCAAATTGAATTGCGTTAATCTCAACAGTATTTTCTTCTTTACATAAATCAGGATAATTGATAAAATATTTCTCGTCCAGGGAAATATACATATCGATCGGACGACAGGCAGAGCTTTGAAACAAATTATCGTATTGCCTTATCTTCTCAAAAAGTCTATGACTTTCATTTATCTCTTCTTTCTTAATTTCATTATTAACATAAGCTACAAAATCTGTAAAATCCAGTAAATCCTGATCCCAATAGAGACCCAATATGCCATAAAAGATATATTTTTTAATATGGGTTTTAGCCAGCTCATCGAGTTGCTTTAGATAGGTAGAATAAACTTTTATTTCTAGTTTTTGAAAGTCTACTCGAATCAACACTTTAGTCTTTCCTTTTAAAGTAAATAGTAACTGATCGCGCCAAAATTTCTTTTTATCCTGTTGTGTACCGAAAAAACAAATAATCTGATTAACTAATCCAAATGGCAAAAAATTTAAAAACCTCAAAGTGAAAATTGGCTGGCCTAGTCCGAATGTAAAAAGGTCAAATGCAGAATTGTCATCTGTGGTTAGCGGCAGAAAATTGGGAATTATGTATTCCGGCCCATTTTCGCCAAATTCATGCAGGAAAATGACTTTTTGCAAATGAAGCAGTTTCATGATTTCCTGATCTGGTGAACCGAAGTTGGCGTATGGAACCCTTCCCTTATGCTCTTTGATGACGTTCTTATTAAGGACTGAATCGTGAACATAATTGGCTACTGCGGCAGGATTTAACCAAACAATGTTAGGCAACTCGTTTTTATAATAAAGGATTAGTCCTTGTTTATGAAGCTGATCAAGATCGTCCTGCAAGAATGGTAAATTGTTCTCTTCTTCACGCTCGTAGTGGGACATAACCTCCGTACTCACATTTTTTGCGACATGACCATTCTCTGGGCTTTGATTTACGATATAAAGCATGAAATTCACGAACCATATTGGTTCATTACGACGTATTTGTTTCTGGCGAATTAATTCTAGTATAGAGGCATTCAAATATTTCAGTGCCTGATCATTCAACAGATGATGAGCGTCTCCCTCAGCCTCCCGTGAAGTTTTCTGTAATGATATGTAAAACTCATTTTCAATATCATGTTTAATTAGAGGATCATGAAATGATTCCCGCTTGTCAACATCAGCATGAGATTGAATAAGGAGAACCGGGTCGTTTGCCCCATCATACTTCTCAGTTTCCAAATATCTTTTTTGAGAAAGCCAATATTGCAGGGAAAAGTTCTGCGTTAAAACGCCATTCCTATCAATACGTTGATTATTGTTATTATATTCCTTGTTCCAAAGAATTAAATAAATTGATCCGCTACTGAGAAAGGCCTTGTAAAGTCCATGATAATAATCCTGGCCTCCAAAATCAAAGAATATCGCTTGTGGCATGTCCGGGCTATTCCTTGGATATTTTTCAATTTTAATGATGTGCGTACTATCTGTTGACCTTCGCAGATTCTTGAAGTTGATGAACCCTAATAGAGAACTTTTCCCACTTGCGTGATTGCCTAATAATAATACTTTAGCAGGCAGAATCAATTCTATCTTTCCTTCCTCTGATTGCCTTGAGAGCAAATTCCTGATAGGCGGAAGATGGTTGTCATTTTCAGAAAGTATTAGTTGCAGATGCTCAAGAAATGGATTCTTATCTGCTTTCAAGTATTCCAATTCTGGCAGATCAATTATGAAATTTATATTTTCTACTCTATTAAAACTAATATCTAGAATCTTGAGATTATGGAATTCTGCCAAAACAATAATTGTTGAAACCTTATTTCTCGCCAGGTTAAGGTTTTTGAGACTTGTAAGGCCAGATAGGAAACTAATATTTTCAATATCATTGTCACTAAGGTCCAATATTTCCAATTTTCTTAAATTCACTAATGGACTTATTCGACGGACAAAATTTCCTTTCAGGTAAAGCGCTTTTAAGTTTTTGAGTCCTTCTAAAAAATCTATTCGATCGAGATTATTTAAACTTAAATCAAGCGTATGCAACTTTTTAAGATTATTGATAAACTGGTAATCTTTTAAGTGAGTACTTGAAAGATATAAGGTATGTAGTTTTTTGAGGCCGGCAAGCTCCGAGATATTTTGAACTCCTGTATTATTCAGGCTTAAAGTCTCTATCTCCGGGAAACCCAATAAGTGAACTGCATTAAATTTATAGTTGTTCAGATTTAGATAATAGATCGCTCCGTTCTTATTTAATTTATAGGCCGAGGGGTTTATTTCAAAATTCAATTTTTTTTCCAGGCGTGATATTTCTTCCGATTTATTTTTAGATTGATTCTGTTTTATTGGAACAGACCGGCCTAGAAATAATTGTTGAATTTCTTTAAATCTCTTTGCATCTGGGATACTAACAACTACTTCAGGTGAATTGGGCAACTTATTAAATTCCTGATCATAAATTACTGCTACGTCGGAATATTTCAACCCCCCTGCACCGGTCCCCAAAAGCGGAATGTTGATGGCTCTTGTTACACGCTTGCCAAACTTATCGGTCGGATTTGAAGCTACCAATGAACCCGCTATTTCACTGATTATTTTAAGATTCGATTTTGTCTTGTCTACTGAATATGCGTATCCAGCTAATAGATTTTTCTGATGAGGAACATCATAAGTACTAATTGTACCAGATTTATTTTTTTCCGGGTATGGAATCCCGAGTTCAGAAGCACGATTAAGTATATTTGAGCTGGCTGATCCATCTGAAGAAGCAGGAAGCAAAATTAAATTTGTATTCTGTAATGCATCCCCATCAAACATATCTCCCTCACGAAATATTATATTGCCTACTTTGACCGCAGAAATTTCAGGATCATTATCAATGTACTCCCGAAGGGACATTGTTTCCAGTTGGCAATCAATTTCGAAATCAATTGCATCGGCCCATGCAAAGACTGCGAAATATTTGTACTCTTCACCAATCACTACCTGTTTGGTCACCGAGATGTTTGGTAAAGAGGCATAAGAAATATCAAGATCTTTTGTTTCTGAATTCCATTGGATTCTCCATTCTACTTCCCCCTTTTCCTGATAATTTTGTAATTGGCTGAGAATATGCTCTTCAGATGGGATATTATATTGGGCTAACTGGAGTTTATTTGGATAAAACCACTCTGCATTGTTCCAGTCACCAACCCCAAGATGTATGTCGATATAATTTTCCTGAAATTCCGGGCTTTTATATCGGTGCTCGGGATGAAAAAACTTGATGTTTTCTGTTTTGGATAAACGAATACCAAAGCGCCAGAATTTTGTTTTTGGGCGAATCCAAAAATGATATGAATAACCTTTCAGAATGTAAGGTTGACCTGGTAATACAACGTCATTATTAATTACTTCTTTCGAGTTTTTGAATATAAAAATCCTTCTTATCATAATGTCAGGTTCATGGTGTAAAAGAATGTCAGAACTCCACAGGTTTTGATCTTCTTAAGGAGGGAATTAGGATTTTAAAGCTAACTAACCCAAGCCACACAAGCAAAAGAGTATATTATTGGACGTAGAAAAAATGATACAGGGAGACACGTTTGACGACAGAGAGGAAACGGTAATGTTATACTAGTCGATTGATCATATTAAGTGGGGATTTGGCGAAAAACTCCGATAACGCGCTAGTACCATATAACTCTCTGATATTGATAAAGATAAAAGCATCGCTTAACCTGACAATTTCAATAAATTTGTGTTTAGATTGAATTCGCATGTTACTTTCTAACATAAAGGGAAAACATTCGTTGCTCTATGCAATTGGTACTATCACCTTACTGGTTCTGATAGGCATTGTCGTAGGCAATTCTTTTCCCTGGTACAGCGTAACCCGCATATCAGCAATAGATCAACTAAAAGAAATCCAATCAAATTATATCGGATTATTGGGCATCGGGTTTGCGATCTTCGCGATTCTACTTGCAATTATTCAATTAGCTTACAAGCAACTTTCTATCATCAAAATACTAATCGAAGAAAGCTATTTCCAACCGGTCTTCTGTTATGGGATGTTCAACATTCTCCTATGCGCAATTTTATACAGTTTTCAATATTCCGGGAGACCATTTAGTGACAACATTTATATCAGGTTAATTATCATTGAAGGCTATCTGTTTTGGGTATTGGTACCATTTCTTTTATTTGTTTCCTTTAAAATAATAAGGCTCACGAATTTTTCATATATATCAGAGTTGTATCTCCAGCGATTGCTTAGGATGGTTAATATAGAAAAGAAAGGAGGAACAACTGACAAATTCAGGCAAAGCATTCAGAACTATGGAGAAGAATTAAGGTCAGAAACTATTATGCTGATTGGACAGAATAAAGTGATTCAGTTAAACAAGGTCTTTGATTTCTACATCAAGGTGCTAAGGACCAACCATACATCTAATCTGCTTGAGAATATACCAACTAGCATGAAGAATTGGTTTATTCAAAGTTATAAACTTCCGGAGACGGACATTTTCCAAGAATTAATTACAACTTGGTGGAATTTCTATGCAGAATGCCTGAGCCTTGGATTCTCTGACAAAGTGAGGTATTTATCTACTATTCCATTAAATCTGTACAATCAATTCAGAAAATCTAAAGATGAAGATATAAAACACATAGCCATACAGATTTTCCCAATTCGATTGAAAGAATTTGCCTGGATGAGAATATATCAAATGTTAAATGAAAGATCCAATTTTGATTTTCATTATGACAAGATTGTAACCAGCTTGTCGATCTTTCCGGATTTAATAAAAGCCACAATTGATGAGAATGATATAGACAGTCTTGATGTTATGCTAACTCAACTCCGTCTCATCTTGCAATTGTTAGAGACAGAGCATCTTGAATTAGAAAATAAGCGACTCGGTGAGCCACATGCCTTCACCACTAATGACGCCCAAGTTCAAAACGAAATCAAGCGGTTGATGGGATATGTCTATTCAATAAGAATGACAGCCTACGGATGGATAATGTATAAAATATTTGAACATGAATAGTGGTATCAAAAAGTATGAAACTTTGCTGACAAAATTAGATATGAGTTTATACGATATAAATTCACTATCTCTCGAAGTCTTGTTAAAGTCACTAATACAAAGAGATAAAATCTTAGACAATTGGATAACCACTACCACAATGAAGGAAGAAGGTAGAGGATATATAATCGATAACGAACTTTCATATCGTGCGATAGCTTTTTTTTATATTTCTGCTAGAACAGGGGTTCTTAGTCAAAATGTTACAGACAAACTTGCTCTAGAGCTTTATTATACAGTCCCTATACTTAAAGAGGCGCTGGAAAAACTAAAACATAAAACTTCAGTTGCTGAATTGGATTCTGTAAGCACCCCAGAAAATATTGAAGCTTTCCAGTTATTCATCACGAATTTAGAAGCACAAATTAAACGCCTTCAATCTAATCAGTTGCTTGAAGAGCCAATTTCCAAAGCTAAGGTCGAAGAATTCAAAGCTATGATTCGTCAACAATGGGAGCAAAGTCGCACTGTTGCTAAAGTCTTTGAATATTTTGACGCAATTGAAAACAACCCCGACGAAAAGCTACAGTGGGTTGGCATGCATAAAATCAGGTTCGAGCGGGCCAAAATAATGTTTGTTGAGAAAAGCTATCAAAAAATCTACAATATTGAATGGGGACACATGGTAAGCAATTATGTTTCGAAGCTATTTCTTGAGCGGGTTAAAGAAAATAAAGAAAAGCAGGTAATTGATTGCGAAATGTACATGGAAGGATTTGATAGAATCATTTCGACTAAACCTGAAATCAATGTGGCCTTTATTTCGCTAGCTTCTTCGTTCCTAGTTTCGCGTCCTTTGCGTGAAAGCGGAAATTTTTCAGACTATTCCCTTGATTCAAGCATTAACCTTCCATTCCGAATTTTGGGAGTCTACAGAGAAAAACTTCACATTATACCATTGCACAATAAATCTATGGGCGATGGTATAGTGGCTATGCAACTTCCGGGGTCAATGAAATTACAAAGGAAACTGAACGAATCTTGGATAGATCAAAAATTACAACTGGATGTAACAGAGATTACTGATTCTAATGTGAAAGAAATTTTGCTTACAAGTAATCCAAATGCGGATATAAACGATGAGGAATTACTTAAGGAAGGTAAAACAGGCGTTTTGTTAGAAATAGATGAGTTGATCGATTTCAAAGTTATTAAACCAGAATCAATTATCGTGGCAAGAGTGAAAGAAAGAATTGATTGACTCGGATATGGCTTTATTGCTGGCGATAGAAATACTCATTTGATCGGCACATCGTTCAGAAACCTTACGGTAAGATTCGCTGGTGCAAACGATTAAGATCAGGATTATCAAAAAGGGGAGAAAAATCTATGTGCGCCGCTACCGAAGTAGAAAGATATTTTAAAAATACTTCCATTCAATGATGAGATCGTCAAACTTATAGTTACGAAAAGTGTGTCAATAAAGGCTTCTCCTTTTTATTGCAAAAACGGTATTTGCTTTCCAATACTCTACTCTTTTTCTTTCATAATCTGTATCTAGTACAAAGTTGTCCATAATCCGGATATGCTCCCTCACTCCAATGTCTTCAAGTACAAGAGAAATAATAAAAAAGGCTTTCCCTGTATGGTATTGTTCTGAAAACGATTTCAATGAATCATACAGCATCTTATTCGTTACTTCGAGTTTGTCGAACTCTTCTAACCAGTGATCCAGATAGACGCTGTTTTCTCTTTCCAGCTCCCTGTACCTATAGACAAGTTCCTTTGTTAGTTCCTCTACGGTAAGACGGATTCTATTCCGAAAATGACGTTCTTCTATTAACGGGAAAAATATTTCATAACAAAGATCGGTGGCTCCAATTCTACGGCTGTCCACTGCAAACTCGTAAAGGGAATGACTGTCAAAAAGGGAAAGATACGGAAGCAGTGATTCCAACTTCTCCCTAGTAAGCCTTTCGGGTTTACCTTCGAATTTCGCCCCGAAATACATATACATATGCTTAAAATGTTCAGCAAGCAATAAAAGATCGGCTTTCCTTTCGTTGGACAATCCATCTCCTTCAGAAAAATAGCTACCACGAATATTTCCATGGTAAAATTCGGGCATAGGCTGACCATGCTGAAATCCCAATCTGCGAATTTCCTGATCTGCTACTGCTCTTGTCTGGGGTGACGAAAGGAACAAGGCAATATGTATTGCCCTGTTGTGTGTTTTAAGTTCGTCCCAGTGCTTAATCAGCAATTGAGCGGCATCGTCATTATCAAGCCATTCCAATAATTCCAGACCAAATTTAACCTCTTCGTATTTTCTGTCTACAATACGCTGACGGAACCATCCATTAAAAAATTCTTTTAGTTCTTCATTCCAAATATGATACAGTGTGCGAATCAACCAGGGTTTGCGGCTAATAATTTCTTTTATAGCTGTTGCTGCTGTACGGTCCCCATGCTTTACCCGCCAGATAACGCACTCGTCAAACAGCGAATCTTTTTCATCGATAATTTCCTGCAGTTTGCTCAATACAATACTGCTTTCTGCATTGCCCGTCCAGAAACGCCAGGCAATAAACCTGCGCACCGGATTTCCGTCTGCATTGGAAAATTCCTTTAACAAATACTGATGTGATGCTTCACTGAGCCGATGTTTTATTTTAGACCAATCCCACCTGCTGTCCCAGTCATCATGCCACATGTAGGAGGGATCACGGTTCATTTCTACATTTAATACCACCGCGAAAGCATTGGGATGATCAATCCTTGAAAACAGCAACGATAATACTCCATGCAATGACTCATCATCGCTTAGTTCAAATAATAGCGAAAGCTGCTCCTCTGAAAAATTCCAATCAAGACTTTTGAGTTGGCTATCTATCGTCATTCCATGTAATTCTTCGTTGATAGGGCCCTGCCTGATTTTTTCCGGAATAGTGGCCCAGTATGACAAAGCATCGCTCACAACCAGCCGGTCGTTTTTGGTACAAGATTTCAGGATTGCCCATAAAAACGCGGGGTAGTGCTTAGGTTGGACAAACTTTTTCCAGCTTATTGCCAATACTTCCAGCAGTTCTGCTTCTTTAGAAATCCTGCCAAGGTATAGGCGTGCGAAATTGCTTCGGGCTTAAAGCGGTCAGGTAAATGCGTACGCAGGCCTTCGATCATTTGCAAAATATGCCTCGACTTAACGTGCGCCAGAATCGTGTTCCACCAGTAAGTGGGCCTCTCCGGATAAAAATACCTGATAAAGGAAAAAAACTTAATCCCTGACAACCAATTGCCGTTTCGGAATTTAGCCAATTGCAATTCCGGGCTATCCGGAAATCCTTTTGTAATCCTGTCTATCTCCGCTATATCAAAACTCATCAAAGTACCTGCAATCGCACTGGTTACAGACTTCGGAACCGGGTTGAGGGTGATAGAAGCACTCCAATTCTCAATTATTGTGACTACGAGAGCAGGGCGAGGATGGGCTTCTTCTTCCTGAAGATATTTGAGGGAAATGTAAACGGCAAGGGGATTCAATTGAACCAGCGACTCAACTATATCTTTCTGCAGGGAAGAACTGCCAAGTCCGGCACCAACAATTTCTGCAAAATACGGGTCCGTGAGTACCTCTTCGTTGGAAGCAAAATCATTGAAAAGCGGGGCAACCGCAAGACTTAGTAAGTGGTCCCTCACCCTGTCGTGACGAAAAAAACATTTCCCTGTATCGTCAAAGGAAAAAAGCTTGCGCTGTGCTGCAATCAATGATATTATCCTATACTCTTCGGTTCCTTGGCCGAGCCATTGTGCGATATCATCCAAGTTGGGATCAAGTTTACAGCCCTTAAGCATTTCCCGGCCTAGTTGATTCAGGGACTGGTTAATCAGGTATACTGGAAATCCATGGGTGTTATGAATTTCAAAGACAGCATCGGATACATATCGATGAATCGCTTCACCGGGAATTCTTTCTGAAAAGGTCCTAGAATCTAAAAGTAGTTGAAGGCTGAGAGCAAGCAATAAAGGATCAAATCCTGCACCAACAATCAATGAATGTATCTGTTGCTCCGTCAGGGAGGGAAAGGATTCAAAAAGTCTTTGCTCTATTATCAATTTGCAGTCATTAAAGGAAAAGCGTCCAACTGAAATAACTGTATAATCATTTTTCTTTTGCTCCTTGTTTTGCAATGCAGCAAGGTTCCTCGGCCACACTGGACAAATTACAGAGATGCTCCCTGGCTTTTTCTTCACATTCCACGAAATCAGTTTATCAAGAATTGCAGTACTATTTGGATACTTATTAATATCATCAACGACGATCAACGCATCCTGAAAATATTTTTCAATATCTGTTGAATGTATATAAATGCTGGGATAGTCGATCTTCAATTGTTGAATAATGGCTTTCTCTATGGAAATTGTCTTTTCAATAACTGAAGGCTCCAACCTATATGCAATACTTCCGGTTTTCTGTATCGCATACATCCTTCTATAGCAAAATGCGCTTTTCCCAAATCCCGAATCTCCTGTTAACAGATTAATTGCAGTAGCTGATGCATTGAGATCGTCAATAATCCTGTTTTCCCATGATACATCTGTTAGCTGCGAATCTTTAAGAAAATAATCCCGGCCATACCGCTGAAGACTCGTCTTTGCCATTTCCTCCAACAAAGAAACTGACAGACGGTCTGCATCAATACCGAGCAACTTCTGACGTAAGTATTGCCCTTCTGGTTCTAAATCCAGAAAATATACTAGATGGCGTTGCTCAATAATTTCAACTTCAATAAAACTGTCTGTGTTGCGGCCATGAACTTTTTGATGCAACTCTTCGTCAACCTTCGCATTGTACACTAAAAAAATACTGAATTTATAATCGGGATTTCCAGCATGTATCTTTCTGGCTTCACTTATTCCCTTTATCAAATCCCCTTTAACGCTTGTCTTCGCATCACCATCATACAACCATTTCCTTTCCAAATTACTTGCATTGGTTGTGATATGAACCATTGCTTTGTGCCTGCTTCCGAGGAAACAGAATCCGTCTGACAATGACTTAATGGCTTTCCCTGCTTCATTGATCCCAGAAGAAATAAAGTTTGCCAGTTCCGGCACCATTTTTCGCAATATTGGCCCACAGTTTCTTTCAAAAACTGTCCCATCCATTTTCTCCAATACTGTTGCTGTGGACTCCATTTACAATTTTTTTTCTAAATGTTTTTAATAAGGATAAAAACAATTGCATCTACCCAATAGGGAGTGAGGTCCAAAACCTCTTCTAATTGCTATAGTCATGCCGTTCATCTTCTGCTCGAGCTCATTGGGGGCGGGTAGCATACCACAATTTACTAAATTGGGCTATGGTAATCAAGGAAAAGCAGCTTTCTGAGCCGGAATCTTTTTTTACAAAGACGAAGCTGCTCAAGAGCATTCTGCTGGATACTGGAACGCCTATTTCCAATGTTCCTAAATTTGTTGAAAATCATTTTGCGGTTTTGTGGAACAATATGGATAAGCCAATCTATGAAGTATTCTTCCAAAGACTGCTCGGATCGAAAGAAAAAATTAGCGGCTAAAATTGACTGTATGGCAAATGTTCGAACGACTTCTTCTAACGATAAGGATAATGCGTTAAGAGAAATGCAGGATCTACTGAGATCCACTGTAGCCAATTTTATACAAGACATCTTCAATTACGATCAGATCAGTGTTTCTGCAAGCGATAGCAGGGCATCCGGAATGGGAAAAACCAGCGCAATCGATAAAGAACTTGTTGAAGAGGATGGTCATGTTTCTTTTAAGTTCTCTTATCGACATTACGGTAGGGAAGTTCATGATTTTGTGATCACGAAAATTCCAGCAGTGCCTGGCAGCGAGCATATCCAGATCTTTTTCAGAGCAGTTGTGGAATACATCCATTTATTTTATGATGACCTGTTAAAAGGGCATTCGTCGAGTGCAGACCTTGCCGAATTTTTACCTCATATCCAGAGAGCAAAAGCGTTGCTTTTTAATATTGAAATAACAATTATCATTCAATATCTATACTGGGCCTTCAACCATGCTATGCCAGGCTTTGACAGCTATGCGGGTAGCGGACATCGGGTGCGGTATGATATGGACCTGATTAATAAAGCTTACAATTTTGCTATTGAGCTGAATACAAGGAAAGTTGAAAATGAAGAAATTTACTGTGGCTTCATCTTTCATGATAATATGCTAGATATTGACAACAATTCCATGAGGTATGTGAAGTTCAAAAATGAAATTGAATTTGGAAATTTCAGTTCACTTAAAAATTACCTTACTACCAGTAATGGACAAGATGTCTTCTTTAATGTGACTGATAAGAAAATAACCCACCTTTTTGTAACAAAGCAGAAGGTGAACGAGGTCGTCATGGTTCCGACTGCACAAGGTAAAACCTTTGATTCCCGTCCAATGATTTTGTCAGTGCAGGGGAATGGGAAAATAATTTTTATTGAAGGACGACGGAGCAGAAATCAGCTCATTCTATTAATAAGTAATTCGAAACCTTTAATCCGAGATGCAGCTTTTGTAGAAAGGACGATTAAAGCGGCATTGATTGAAATTGCGCCGCAAGAGGCTGAAAAAATTGAATTTCTGTCAAAATGGATAATTAGTCTTAGCCAGAAAAAGCATGGAACCAGTCTTGTTTTTCTTGATGCAACCGAAGACATAGAGAAAAAACTTGTAAAGTCACAAGGTATCTCGGAGGAAAGTGGCGAGTTTTTGAAGGATAGGAATTCAAGACATGATATGTTTTTATTGGACAGCCTTACCAAACCAGATGGTGCAATTATTTTCAATTCTGATTTGATGCCCACACATATAAGCACCATACTTCCAATTAATACGGAAATCAAGCCACAGGAAAAAAGTGGAGGAGCCCGTCACAGTTCTGTATCGAATTTCACCGATGCATTTAAATGTACGGGTATAGTTGTTTCAGAAGATGGCCCAATCAGTATTTTTAAGAACGGCATCAGGATCATTAAATTTTAGCCAAGGAATCTTTACGAGAATTAATTTTGCCTAACTTTTTTAAAAGTCAACAATAAACGATCATGGAAACAATCCTTTTCCAATCCATCACCGCCGAAGAGTTTTTCAGCAAACTTAGGATCATCATCAAAGAAGAGGTGAAGCTTTCAACTTGTAAACAACCTCCTTACTGTATGTTTTTAGGAGTAAAATATTTTGCGTTACTCTGAATAATAGTCGTCTAATATGCCACTAGATGAAAATATTATTTTGATTTTTTGAAGTTTGAAAAGAAATCCACGTAATTTCATGCCAAGTTCTTTGTACTATATAGCTGGTGAATTCACGGGTGAGTTATTCACTAACCGGCTTTGTATATAATTGATTTGAAATCATTTGGGAGGATAGTTCATCAGGCTGTCTTCCCGACGAAATAAAAGGCTTTAAGTCATTGGACTTGAAGCCTTTTTTGTTGGAATGAATCTTACGTCTAAATCATCAATGTAGTTGAAGGAATAATTTGTGTAGAGGCAAAACCAGCAGCCAGGCATAGCTTTTAGGAGAGGCGCACAACGTGTTGGGGATTTGAGTTGTAGGGCAAATCAGTGAACGTCTGCCAGGATAGCAGCAACACAATGTTAGCGGCTGGCATACTGCCCTTAAATCGTTGTCGGCTTATAGGTAAGCAATATAACATTTTTGTCAAATTGCTCAATGCCTGAAAACTGTAAGCTGCAATTTACATCTTCAAAAAACAGTCGTTCACCATTTCCAACTATTGAAGGATTAATCAACAGTTTCAATTCATCCACGACTCCTGCTTCCAATAAAGGTTTCACAAGCGAAGAACTTCCCTGAACCAGAATATATCCACCATTTTCCATTTTAACGTTGACTATTTCTTTAATAAAATCTTTTCCGAGAATGGTTGTATCACCCCAGGGAGCTTTTTTTAGTTTTGATGATACCACATACTTTTTACAGTTATTTAGACTGTCTGCAACACCTTGCTCATTGTGTTTAAAAGAAGACCAATAAGGATAAAGCATTTCGTAGGTATTTCTTCCATATAGCATTACCTCACAGTTGTTGATAGTGTCCTGAATATATTTCTGACGACTTGAACTATCAAACGGCATCCACCATTTATTCATTGAACCTGCATCAAATATTCCATCTAATGAAATCCATTCGGTAATTATTAATTTACGCATTTGTTTTTATTTTAAGCAAAGCTATTAGTGTGCAACCTTATAAAATAGAACAAATCCGACAAAATAGCTCATTGCAAATTGCTGATGTTTAAATATTCAGTCGGTGTAATTAAGGTAAACTCTTTAAATGCTTTAATATAGTGACTTTGGTCAGAATAACCATTGTTGAACGCTATGTCAGAAAGGTTTTTAAATCGTCTGTTGTTCAACTGCTGAAATGCTTTATTGAATTGGCTTATTCTGCGAAATTGATTGGGTGAAACGCCAACATTTTTCTCAAACCAACGCTGAAACGTTCTTTCAGTTATGCAAAGTTCCCG
This sequence comes from uncultured Terrimonas sp., assembly GCA_964528095.1. GTDB lineage: Bacteria > Bacteroidota > Bacteroidia > Chitinophagales > Chitinophagaceae > CAZGSG01. The sequence goes on along the minus strand of CAZGSG010000066.1, from coordinate 209 downwards.
TTGAACCTGAACTAAAATATTCCCAGATGGATTTTGTGAAATCTTTTCTGTAGCATATTTATCCATATTAATGTCCAGCTTCATTTTGGTAATCAACGCTGTGATATAATCGTCAAGCGAAGAAAGTTTTTTACTAAGGTTGTTTTGTTTAAGTAATTGTTTTTGCAAAATAGAATTACCTAAAACCCAATTCATGTAAATAGGATTGG
>CAZGSG010000065.1:0-23987 GCA_964528095.1 uncultured Terrimonas sp. | reverse complement strand
AGTTCTGCTACCTCACCACGTGAAACTATAGATAATTTTTGTTTCCGGTTACCTGTAGCTACCGCCGTTACCACTTTCGCAATACCACGTACCTGGTTGGTAAGATTAGATGCCATCATATTTACAGAGTCGGTCAGATCCTTCCATGTACCGGCCACGCCCTGTACTTCAGCCTGCCCGCCCAGTTTACCTTCCGTACCCACCTCACGCGCCACACGGGTTACCTCAAACGCAAAAGAGTTGAGCTGATCCACCATTGTATTGATCGTATTCTTCAGATCGAATATTTCTCCTTTTACATCGATCGTTACTTTTTTAGTCAGGTCACCCGATGCGACCGCTTTTGTTACCTCGGCAATATTTCTCACCTGCGCGGTCAGGTTACCTGTCATCTGGTTTACAGAATCGGTCAGGTCCTTCCAGGTACCTGCTACACCTGGCACAAAAGCCTGTCCTCCTAATTTACCATCCGTACCCACCTCACGCGCCACACGGGTTACCTCTGATGCGAAGGCCCTAAGCTGATCCACCATTGTATTCAGAGTTTCTTTCAATCGCAGGATCTCTCCTCTTACATCCACGGTAATTTTTCTCGACATGTCTCCATTCGCAACAGCAATCGCCACCTCCGCGATATTCCTTACCTGGCCGGTAAGATTGGATGCCATCTGGTTTACAGAGTCAGTCAAATCCTTCCAGGTACCACCAACACCGGGCACATTGGCCTGTCCGCCTAATTTGCCTTCGGTACCAACTTCCAGCGCCACCCGCGTCACTTCCGACGCGAAGGCGCGCAACTGCTCCACCATTGTGTTGATCGTATTCTTTAATTCCAGGATCTCTCCTTTTACATCCACTTCAATCTTACGGGATAAGTCACCGTTGGCAACGGCCGTGGTTACTTCGGCAATATTCCTTACCTGTGAAGTAAGATTGGATGCCATTTTATTTACGGAGTCGGTCAGATCTTTCCATAAACCTTCCACACCCGGTACATCGGCCTGACCGCCAAGTTTACCCTCCGATCCTACTTCTCTTGCAACACGAAATACTTCCGAACCAAAAGAATTCAGCTGATCCACCATCGTATTAATAGTGTTTTTCAATTCCAGGATCTCGCCTTTTACATCCACCGTGATCTTTCTTGAAAGATCCCCTTTTGCAACAGCCGTTGTTACTTCTGCGATATTTCTTACCTGTGCTGTCAGGTTAGAACCCATCTGGTTCACGGAATCTGTCAGATCCTTCCAGGTACCACCAACACCCTGTACCTTGGCCTGTCCGCCAAGTTTACCTTCTGTACCCACCTCGAGCGCTACCCTTGTTACCTCGGAAGCGAATGAGTTGAGCTGATCCACCATCGTATTGATCGTATTCTTCAATTCAAGGATCTCTCCGGCCACATTCACCGTGATCTTTTTAGAAAGGTCACCGGTTGCCACCGCTGTTGTTACATCTGCAATATTTCTTACCTGAGCCGTCAGGTTAGAAGCCATTTGATTTACCGACTCGGTAAGATCTTTCCATGTACCGCCCACATCCTGCACTTTGGCCTGTCCGCCGAGTTTACCTTCTGTACCCACCTCGAGCGCCACCCTTGTTACCTCGGAAGCGAATGAGTTGAGCTGGTCCACCATCGTATTGATCGTATCCTTCAATTCCAGGATCTCTCCTTTCACATCCACCGTGATCTTTCTTGAAAGGTCACCTTTCGCCACAGCAGTTGTTACCTCGGCAATATTTCTTACCTGCGCTGTCAGGTTACCGGCCATCTGATTCACAGAATCGGTAAGGTCCTTCCATACTCCTGCCACACCTTTTACTTTTGCCTGTCCGCCCAGCTTACCTTCTGAACCTACTTCACGGGCCACACGCGTTACCTCCATCGAAAACAGGTTTAACTGCTTCACCATATCATTCACCTCTGCAGCAATCTTTGCAAACTCACCCTGCAACGCATGATCTCCTATTTTGAGTGGCATTTCCTGTGATAAATTTCCTTTTGCCACCGAACTGATCACGTGCGCTATTTCAATGGTAGGGTGTACAAGGTCAGAGATCAGGCTATTGATCGCGTCCACACTCGCGGCCCACGATCCTTTTGCCGACCGGGGCAACTCAACCCGGTGATTCAAATGCCCCTGTCTTCCAATCGTATTCCTTGCCAATGATAATTCTTCCACAAGCGTTTCGTTCAAGGAGATGATCTCATTTAATGTATCACAGATCTTACCACTCATGCCGATCTTATCAACCGGCATTCGAACACGGAAATTTCCCTGCCTCACATCCGACAATACCTTCAGCAACTCCCGTTCATCGAGCTCATCGGAAGAACCGCTGTATAATACTGCAGGCTTAATGGGTAGTTTCCCGTTTGTTTTTTTAGTGGGTTTTGGTAGTTTGGTAGCTGAAGAAATATCGGCATTGCTGGACTGGTCTGCTTTCAGGGAGATTAGTTTCTTTTTCATCCGGATTGATTTGAAGGAGTTTAAATTTACGTATAAAAGCCGTTCCTTTTTCTCAAGCTGAAAAATATACAGCCAGGTACTTATGAATGACCATTTCAATTTATCATTAACTTCCGTTTCCTAATTTTAATAACCCCAGTAAACACGATCAATTCCAATGCAAAAAGCGGGCAAACTTATTTTATTTGGCGAAGATGATATTGATGATGAGGATTTATTAAGAGAAATATTCCTTGACTTTAATGACGCTTACACATTGCTGTTTGCAAATAAGGGCCAGCAACTGTTAGCCCTCTTACAGCAAATGCCGGCTGACCAGTTACCCTGCCTGCTTGTATTAGACTATAATATGCCGGGGCTGAATGGCGCAGAAATATTACATGAACTGAAACTTGATCCCCGCTACGCAACCATTCCCAAAATAATCTGGAGTACTTCAGGCTCCGATGTTTATAAGAAAAATTGCCTGGAACTGGGCGCTAACGACTACCTGATCAAACCATCGAGTGTTAAAGGACTGGTAGAAATAATCCGGCATATGGTTTCGTATTGCCGGTGATTTTCATAAATCGAAGACGGGTTCAGTCTCAAACTTAAAAGAAGATGAGTAAATTGAATGATAAAAATTTCCTTTTGTATCAAAAGCAGTATCAGGAATTTATTGATCTTGCTGGTCATGATCTCGATGCACCGCTTCGTAAGCTTAGTTTATTAATGGAAAGGATGCTGAGTAAAGTGAAGGCAGGAGAGGATATAGATCAGCAGGTTGCCCGTATTCAATCCTGCTTAACTGATATGCGCGGGATGGTAGACGGTCTGACCACCCTTTCCAATCTATCCAAACCATTCAACGGTTTTGTAAAAACAAACCTGCAGCAACTTGCAGAAGAAACAATAGCCGACATACAAAAAAAGGAACCCGGCAAAGCATTCTCGGTAAGAAAGTCGGAACTGCCGATGGTTGACGGAGACCCTTCAAGCCTGAAAATATTAATGGGGCAATTAATTTCAAATTCGATCTGTTTCTCCAGCCAGGAACGACCGCTTGTAATTGAAATCACTACAGCAACTGCCAGCGTTGAAGAAAAGGAAAATCATCAACTGGACACTAATAAAATATATTACAAGATCCTTTTTACTGATAATGGTACGGGCTTTGCAGAATTGGATGCCGAAAGGATATTTCAGCCTTTTGTACGTTTACATGGAAAATCAGCTTATCCCGGTTATGGAATGGGTTTACCCTTATGCAGGCGCATTGCAGAAAACCACCAGGGAAGGATTTATGCAAACACAAATGAAATTGCCGGAGCACAATTTGTATTACTTTTACCTCAAAGCCTGGCATAAATGTTAAATGCGCAAAACATCAGGGTTGTTATAGTGGATGATGATGAGGATGATTATTTTATCATATCCGACCTGATAAAGGAAATAGAGAACCGCAGCTTCATTGTTGAATGGTGCAGGAATTATGATACAGCGCTGGAAAAAATCACTGCAAAACAATATGATATTTGCCTGGTGGATTACCGGCTTGGCAGTCATACAGGTTTACAATTGCTGCAAAAAGCAAGGGAGGCGGGTTTCGACGGTCCGATTGTAATGCTGACGGGAAAAGGAAATAAGGATGTAGATATAAAGGCGATGCAGTTTGGAGCTACTGACTACCTGGTAAAATCAGAATTGAATACGGAAAAAATAGAACGCTGTATCCGCTATTCCATAGACAGGGCTGCTGGCCTGCAGGAACTAAAAGCCAGGGAAAACAAATACCGTATTCTTTTTGAGCATTCAAAAGACGCGGTGTTCATTGCAGACGAACAATTGATGCTGAAAGAAATAAACCATGCTGCGGCTGTCCTTTTTTTTGGGAAAAACGCCCCAACAGAGACAGTTCTTCCCTGCCTATATGATCTCATCAACGATGAAGTTTCTCAAAAAGTAATAGAAGAATTTTCTCAAGGCCAGAATAGCTTCAATGATCTTGAAATAATAATCGAAAATCCTGACGGGGAAAAAAGAACATGTTTACTCTCCCTGTCATTTCTCATTGACCCTGATGCACAAAAAATCGTTCATGGTATTCTGCATGATATCACGCATATTAAAAGAGCAGAGATGGCAAACCTGCAAAGTCAGAAACTCGCACTGAACGAACGCCTGATGCGTACCCTCGCTCACGAAATAAGAAATCCTTTAAATAATATTATTCTATCTATCGATCATCTCTTTTTACCGGAGACCGATACAGGCATGCAGCATAATCTCGTGGATATTATGCAACGGAACTGTAATCGCATTAAGAATATTATTACCGAACTGCTTGACCTGACCAAAGCGCCCGATCTTACTTTCCAGGTTTATACACTTCAGGAAATACTGGATGAAAGCATCACCATGACACAGGACAGAATAGATCTGCAACAGGTGTCCCTGCAAAAAAACTTTCCGGAACCACCTTTAGCAATCTCTGCCAATAAAGCCAAGTTGACGATCGCTTTTACCAATATCCTGCTCAATGCTATCGAAGCCATGGAAGCAGGAAAAGGAGAACTGGTAGTAGCCATTGCTATTTCTCCTACTCAATACACAATTACTATTTCAGACAACGGAGCCGGTATACCGGAAGAATATATTTCCAAACTTTTTGAACCATTCTTTACATTGAAAAAAAATGGAGTGGGGCTTGGGCTGGCCGCCGCACATTCTATCCTGCAATCTCACAATGCACAAATAGAAGTTCAAAGTAAATTACATAAAGGAACCGACTTCCATATTCATTTTGATAAAGAAACCTTACCTGCGATGCAGGAAGTGTAATATTCAACCCCTTTCAAACCGAAAGCTATAACGGGTTTATTGATTATGATTCTTGTTATAGCTTGTGCCACCCCAGTCCTCCGGCGCAAGATCGGCGACTGATTGCGAAAAGGTCCATACATGTCCGTTCAGATCAATTGCCGTATACTGTCTTTCTCCATAAGGATAATCCGCTGGCGCCTGTAGTATCTGTACACCAAATTGTTTTACCTGGTCATAGTGTTGATCCACATTATCAACCCGTACTAATAAAGAAGATACAGATAACTCCTGGCCTTGCTCCTGTTTGCTCAATACGATAACTCCCCCGTTATATTCAAGTTGCGCACGATGCGCTCCTGCACGCCAACGTTCAGTAAAGCCGAAGACCTTACAAAGCCATTCGATAGATGTCGTCAGCTCCCTGCATGAAAGTATGGGAAGTATTGTGGAATCAGGCATTGTTCTGTTAGCCGGCATAACACAATATTATTTTTAAAGTTTGCACTGAGATGATTTAAATTTCAGTAATCCGACCCTGAAGGATCAGCGGAAACTACTTTTTTTCAAGAATCTAACCTAAAAACACTGAACAGACAACAGCCAATTTATCGCATCAGTCCTGTTTTCTGTTCTTCAGTTCTTCCAATATCTTATTTAACTTAGCCGGGTTGCCCATGTATTTTCCAAGATCAAATAATTCCACCTTGCGGAATTCTATCGGGTGACTTTCGCTTTGCAGGGAGATGGTACCTTCTTTTATCGCACCGCCATCAGGAAGCTTTGCCCGTTGTACCCATTTATCTCTACCATCATACTGGGGCTTTTGGTACACCAGTACAGTATCGCCTTCTACAATATGCCGGATAATGGAATCACCCAATACCAATACCTCTGCTCTCACCCACTGATCACCCGCATAGGTTTTAGATGATGAGTTGATGCAATGCGGCGTAAATAATTTACCATTCATGACTACATTGGTACCCGGCGTACATAAGTTACCAGTTGACCGCTCGTCTTTACCATTACCACCAAGCAACTGCGCTTCCAGCGAAATGGGAAAATCCTGTTCCAATGCCATTGTCTCTGGCGTTTGTCCCATCAGCATCATACCGCTGTTGCGAAAAGCCCATCCGGGGCCGCCGCTAACCTGGTCACCTGTAAACCTGTATTCTACTACCAGCAGATAGGCCGCGAATGATTTCTTATAAAAGATGTGCCCGAATTGCTCCTTAAATCCATCATACTTGTCGTAACTGACTTTCATTACGCCGTTCTCTACGCGAAAAGTATTTCCCCAGTTATCATTTATCGGGTGATCTTTGATCTTAATCGTCCAGTCTTTCAGGTCCTTTCCATTGAATAGTTTTGTCCATCCCGCATTGTCTTTCTTTTGCGCGATGCCACTTATTACTATTGATAGTAAAAACAGGGTTAATAATGTTTTCATGTATGGAATACTTGAGTAGTAAAATTAGATGACGGTTAAAATTACGGCATAGAAACGCAAATTCAATTTGTTCATCAAAAAGAGCCCGGCTAAGTAACGTATGCCTTATTAAGGCTGCAACAGATTTTTTTCCCATTGGCCGCCCGCTCGTTCATATAAAGTCCTTATATGAAACCGGGTGGACTTGAATTCCATAAATTCTATTCTAACCGGCGTAATGCTGAAGCCAGCCCAGTTCCCGGGTCTTGTAATGGGCTTGTCCTTAAATTGTATCGCTGTTTCCCTGTATTTTTTATCCAGCACGGACAGGTCATCAATACGCTGTCCCTGGTTGCTTACAACAGAAACAAGCTGCGCCTCACGTGTTCTTTCGCTGAAATAATGTTCCGCTTCAGCGGTCGTTAATACTGTAGCATCGCCCTGTATCCTGACCTGTCTTTCAGTAGCTGTCCACCAAAAAGTCAGCGCAAGCTTATTTATTTGTGCTATTTCCAGGCCTTTTAGTGAATCCAGGGACCCGGTGACAATAAGTTCTATTTGTTTAACTTCCTTCAAAGAAACAGATCTTGCGTTGGGGTATCCATCCAGGCCTATTGTGGAAAGACAGCAGGCGGAGGGCAAACGCAGATCAGTTTTTTCAAGCTCCTCCCTGTGCCATAAATTGAATAACTGGATTGGATTCATGTAGGAATAAGACAATTGAATTAAAATCTACGTCCTAAGTTACTATATCTATCCGAATATAATTTTCATCTTATTATCGGCGCTATTCGCTGCTTTAAGATACAGTCATTAAAATTTACTATTTGTATTTTACAAGGTCATTACTCCTTATTTACCAGGAAGACTTATTGTTCCATCAACTTTTGGATAAGATAATATCGCTGGCGACTGCCCCCATTCATCTTTATAATAAACCGCGTTATCAATACGAATGTTTTTTGAATTTTTAAGCCCGATCACCGCCTTATTATCTTCTGCGTTTACCATTTTTATGGAAAAAAGCTGGGCACCCGTTACATCATCAAGATATATTGCATACCGGGCATCTTTTTTTTCATAATTAAATCCGGACGAGCTTACCTGCAGGTCCATCACATGCCTCGCCCAAATGCCATATGAAGGTTGAACCTTCAGATTTGAAGCATTGTATTGTCCTACACCCAGTTCAGGCGGAATAGCCGATGTATCAGCAGCTGAATTGCCTCCTTTTACCAGGATATTTACATCATTAAAGACCATATTTTTTATATACCCTGTGTGTCTTCCGTCAGGTAACCTGAAATCCAACCCTCCTTCTACCAGGGACGCATCAGGTAAACTATATCCGGCTACAATCGCTGTTGCTCTTCGCTGGGTACCATCATATGCTTTCCAGCGGGCATTTTTATCGCCATAAGAACTGCCGCCATAGACTTCATAGATATCTATACCATTGATAATAATATTTTCCACCTTACCGATATTCACATTCTTTACCAGTAATTCATTATGTTTTACGCCCTGCTCTGTAAACGCGTATTTATTTACCTCGGCCCCAAGTACACGCCCCCTGTTGGAAATAGAAATAAAGAAAGGTGCAAAAGTCCGGAACATTTTTGATCGCGAATGAATACTTCCGGTATGACCACAATTAAGATGAATGTCTTTAATATGACCACCATCATTGGTAGATATGGAAAACCCGGCTTTATTTGCGCCAAGCACATAAATATTATCAACATGTATGTCCATAATATCATCAGCCGTTTCAGATCCTATCTGGAATAAATTGCAATTGGTATCGCCGATCACATTTCGAACCTTATAGTGATGCGCAGGTCGGGTAAAACCCAGCGAACAATCCGAACCTGGTTTTACAATATCATCAGAACTTACCCTGGAATAAATATTAGTGACATTAACATTATTGCAAGCCATAAAATCATATATGTCCCGCACACTGGAACTATTGTTCTTTGCAAAATAAGTATTGTGCACATTTATATGATCGGTGCCTGTTGCAAGTAATACAAAATGCCCGCCCCGGTCAATATGCAACATATTATCCGTGTCAAAATCTTTTGAACCATCCGCTTTTATATAGTAGGGCTCATCCTTATCAGCATCATACCAAAGGTCTTCAGTACGCCATATTCCGCCTATTTCAATATTGGTGCACAACTTAAAAACAAACATTTTATCTGCTCGGTTGTCCTGCTCATTATTCATAACCTTATCACCAGTAACCAGATTCCCGTTCCCAGTTATCAGGCCATTACCAATGATCCGCACATTATCCAGTCTTTCACCAAAAAACATACAATTCCTGAAATAAGTATGCCCTACATCCTGCTTGGTCATCCAATTCTCCGGGTCGGTATAAGGTCCTGTATCTGTTGGAGAAAGACCAGAGCGGTATTTTTTATCACTGAACCAGGCTGTTTCAGGAGCGTCGGCTCCCTTTATGGCCTTGATGGTAGCTCCTTTCTCCACATAAAGCCACACATTACTTTTCATATGTACGGTTCTGACAGAATAGATACCCTTGCTGAATAAAATAATACCGCCGCCCAATTGATGCACGTATTCAATGGCATCGTTGATCTGTTTTGTGTTGTCCTGGTTATCCTCCCCGCTGACGTTAAATGATTTGATATCCACCTTACCTGGATAAAGACTCAATGTATTGGAAAACCCCTTGTATGGTCCGTCTTTGACCTGCATCCGGAATGTATATAACCTGCCGGCTTCTAATCCAGTGACAGTAGCTTTGGAATTTCTGGAATCGATAATGGCCGAAGCCCGCTTCCAGGTCTTTCCCTTATCGGCAGATTGCATAACCTGCACAGGTAGAGAATGGCCGGCTGCTGTCCAACTGAAACGGGCCGTTGTGGTAAAAGAGCGGGCATCTTTGTACATGGCCACTTTATCTATCTCCTGCTCAAAATCGGTAATAGTATTGAGCACAGTAAGCGTTGTCATCTCATTGCCGGTACCAGCGCTTTTTAATACTGCTGGTTGCGATGTGGCATAACTGGCGTAAAATTTATAAACCCCCATCTTTGAAAGTCTCACATTCCCGATCGTTATAACCAGGTCTTCGCCATTTGCAGGACGGAGATCAAGATGAGAAAAATGAATTACCGAACCGCCATTCTTTGCGGGGCTTATTGATACATCCCCCACTTTGGAATAAGAATACTTTGTACCTGTACGGCCAATAGATTGGGTAGCCAGGTCTTTTAGTTTTACTTCTCCCCTGCCTATCACATTGACCGTTGTATTTTCCATGGTCGCCTGTATACCCGGAGGTAAATAAATGTCAACTGTAGCATCCGGGCTTCGTTGACCGGCTGTAAAATGAAATACAAGTTCCCGGGTAGTGTTGACGGTTATAGCCTGTTGTTTTAACCGGAGACGACCAGCCAATGCTGCCTGCTGCAATACAAGTTGATATGTCTTCCCGGGCTCTCCGGCAGCAGTTGTCACTACCAGGCGATCGCGGTCCGTGATATACCCTGTGCTTTTAGTACTTCCATCAATGGCTACTACTTTATACTGTTGAACAGAACCATCTTCAGCCCTTAACTCCTGCATCAACTGGGCAACGGTTGGAGTTGTTGCTACAAGCCCCTTATCCTCCGGCGTATCAACAGAAAATTCATACGTGCTGCCAGTTGCGAGCACTATAGTGTCTTTACTGATCCTGATGATATGCGGCGCTTCAACGCCTGGCTTAACTCCTGCTGGCGGAGCTGTTTTTTTATCACGCGCCAGGGAAGGCACAGTGATCAATAAGCAAAGTATAACTGCAACAAGTTGTGAAGGAAATCTGGACATAGCAATATGTTATGATTCAGGTAATGCGTTAAACAGTAACCAGCTTAATTATTAATATTCATAAGCCAATCCAGGCTGAAAGATAAGGGGGCAACTTAAAAAACCGATCAGCTTAATTTACATACTAGTCACCCTGATTGTCCCGCAAGCATAACCTGAACATACCATTAGCCTTTACTTCTTCAGACCAGCTGCGCATTCGATCTTTTTAGTACAGATGCTCTTTCAGCCTGCATAAGGTGTCGTTCTATATGGTAAATAAAAAAACGGAACGTATCACCAAGACGCAACTTTATCAGCCTGGTAAGCGAGATGGGTATTTTTATTTTTGTCAGATCTGCTTTTTTGGCTGCATTGAGTAAGGAAACCAGTTTTTCGAGCTGTTTGATAAAGCGTTCGACCGTCATCAACGTCAATTCAGTATTCAGTGGGTTTTTATCTTTTGGAGATCGCATCTTTTTGATCTTGCCGTTTTCGGCCTTCATCAGGTTTGCAAAATAATTTCCAATCATCCCGCTTTTAAAAACAGGGCTGCTTTCATTTCCCGGCGAAGACAGTAATCCTTTTTCGATTGCGGGAAGATAAAAATCACCATATAGATTCAAATGTTCGATACATTCCAACGCGTTCCATTCTCCAGGACTGTTCTTATTGGTCAGGCGAACAATACCAATGTCTTTTAATCTTTTTGCGGTAGTTATTGCCTGCCTTGTACGGTTGAGCAGGTCTTCAATTAATTCGGCATTCTTTATTTGCATAAAATAATATTTATGCGAAGTTGGAAAGGAAAAATAAGGATGACCTTGATTGAAGTCAAGGATTTCGTATCCGGCTCAGTGTTTCTGGTGTCATACGTAAATAAGAGGCGATATACTTCAAGGGGATTTCCTGGAAAAGATTAGGGCTTCTTTGCAAAACTCTTTCCAGTCGATGCGAGGGGGAACCGGTTAGCAAATCGATTTCCCTTTCAATCTGCTGAGTTACCAATAACTCCAGCAGGGCGATATACTGCACGATGCTATCAGCATCTTCATGTACGATCTTTAACAGGGTATCTTTAGGAATGATCTTAACAGTTGTTTTACGAAGCGCCTCAATATAAAATTCGGAGGGTGCTGCCTTAATAAAAGAAGACAATGAGTTAATAAAAGAGCCTTTGTAACCAAACCTGATCGTTTGTTCTTCCAGTTCGGTCAACAGGAATACCCTGACAGCGCCATTTTCTATAAAATACAGGTTTCGCTCCACCTCTCCTTCCCTGATAAGAAAATCACCTTTCGCAATGGTTTTTTGATCCGGGATTTTATCCAGGTAAAACAACAGGCGTTCCATAAAATTTTTACTTACTTGCATGGACTGTTTATTATCCGGCCGCTATACAGATATCCTTTTGAAACTTCAGGTACTGACCAGGGCTAAGATGAAGAAAATGGTTAAAGTCATGAATAAGGTGGCTTTGATCATAATATCCCGCATGGTGGATGACATCGAACCAGTCGACCGGCAAAGAAGGATCTGTTGACGCTAAAAAACTGATCACTTTCTGAAAACGTTCGTACCTGGCTTTTTCTTTAGCACTATATCCATAATATTTCTGATAGTGTAACTGAACAGTTCTTTCTGTTTGTTTGCTCTCACCCGCGATCTGCCTGACCACAGCTATATTCCCATCGCCAACTCCGCTCTTATCCATTAGCCTTGAAGCGGCAGGGTCCTGTTCATTTAAATAACGGGCAGAAAAGTCCAGTACATGTAGCAATTTTTGCGGCAGCGACTTAATTTCTTTCAACTGCTGCCAGATTGCAGAAAAACAATGCGCGTCTACCAATTTGTCGGGGTCACTTGCAAACTCTTTATATGTCTTGAGCGACCTTCCAAAAAAACGGTAGAATGCATCCCATTTAAAATTAGCGACGAGGATTTCACTGCCCGGTAACAGGGTGTATTCCACGGGCTGTTTTATGGGTCCAATCACCATTGTTTTTTCTATGCTCATGCTTTCATCACCGGCTCCTGCAGTTTTCAATCTAAAACTAACAGGAATACCAAAACTAAATACAAGGATGGTTTGAAAGGTTGGCAACAAGGTTTTATGCACAGGCTGTTCTCCATTATTGACGGCATAATAGAAATAGGAAAAAACATTTTCCCATACAGGTGGTACTGCTATTATCTCACTCGTATAATTAAGTTCAGCCATCCGGGTTTGAATAGGATCAAAGATCAGGAATATTATCATCTGTTATTCCTCGGGCAACAACTATCGGGCAGCTTTTAAGGTTCCATTTCCGGGTAAATAATATCATCCTGTTATTTTTAGAACAAAATCTTTTTTTATAATATCTTCGTAACTACTAACTCTACCATGGCCGCAACTATTTTGCTTGTCGACGATGATCGCGATTTTTGCCTTCTCCTTCAAAGCATTCTTGACGATAAGAAATTTTTGATCACCAGTGTGCACAATCTGAAAGACGCACAGGAACAGCTTTTGAAGATCAGCCCCGATATAATCCTGCTGGACAACCTCCTCCCGGATGGGAAAGGAATCGATTTCCTCGATAATATTTTTGACCATAGCCCTTTTGCACAGGTGATCATGGTGTCGGGAGATAACAATACTAAAGTCCGGTTAAGGGCAGTAGAACTCGGCGTGATGCGCTTTATCTCAAAACCCTGCAGTTTTCAGCAGATCACAGAAGCGGTAGAAGCAATGCTTTAAGTTTTGCCGGTTATGACTATTGATAAATCTCAATAAACTCCCCTGCGCATTACAATCTTTAAACTTTCATTGAGAAAGGTCTTCTTTCGTGTATGCAGGAAATAATGAGAAAAGTAAAGCCCGGTCCAGGTCTATTTAACGTCTCCCCAGCCCCATTTCAGAAATACGGGCATTGCTCTTGCCCAGGTAGATACATCATGTTTGCCATCAGGCATTTCCAGGTAATGAATGTCTTTTTGTTCATCATACCCTTTTGCAACAAGTTCCTTGATAACATCAAGGGTATCGTCGATAGAATCGATGACACCGTTATTATTGCGGTCCATGGTCTCATCCATATTACCACATTGAAAAAAGAACTTTAATTCCTCGCGGTAATTGCCATTCCTGATCTGCTGCTGCATGAGGCGGTGCTGATCGTCATCATAATTCTCTTCCGACTGGTCGATGCTGCGCCACCAGAATGATCCCGAGAATACGCCGGCTTTGGAAAACTCATGGGGATGATTCCATACAATATCCATCGCACTTAACCCGCCGAGTGAGAACCCCGCAACCGCTTTACCCGCAAACGAATGCACCTGGTAGGTCGAATGGATATAAGGTAATAATTCATAAAGAATAAAAGCAGTATATAAACCGGCATTCAGTCCCCGTCCCATATAATCGGCGGAGGATGCGATACCGTACTCCATTTTTCGTTCTTTTCCGGTATGTATAGCTGCACAAAAGAGCGGGCGAATGGCTTTTTCCTGGTATAATTCAGTAAGAATCGATTTTAATCCCAATTCTTCCATGTTTTGTCCATCATTGATCAGCAACAGGCTCATCGAGGAAGGATCGGCCACATTTTGGGGAAGAAAAAAATCAATGATTACTTCTCTTTCGAGATACTTCGAATCTATGGTCGTATTTTCTATAGAAATACCTGATACGTTTACCGGCTGCATGGTTTCAAAAATAGGGAATCGATGGCAATTAATATTTGTGAATATTGATTGTTTTGAAGAACCTTAATTTGTTTATATGGGTACGAAAAAATAAATTTGGAAAAGGCTGTTTTGCGATCAAAGGGTCGTGGCGGCAATTCAAATACTCCCACAAAAAAACATCTATGAAGAAAATCGGAATTCTGCATGGCAAGGAACGCTCCTTTCCTGAGGCATTTGTTGAAAAAGTCAATAGTAAGAACATTCCTGGCATTACCGCCGAATCCGTGCGTATCGACAAGGCGATGCAGGGAGAGTTTAGCGGCTATTCAGTAATTATCGACCGTATTTCACAGGATGTACCTTTTTATCGTACCTGGCTGAAAAATGCTGCGGTAACCGGAACTGCCGTCATCAATAACCCCTTTTGGTGGAGTGCCGACGATAAATATTTCAACAATTGCCTGATGACCAAACTGGACGTACCAGTTCCCAAAACTGCCATCATTCCATCCAGGGACCTGCCGGATGATACCTCCAATGAATCATTCAGCAACCTGGCTTTCCCCCTGGACTGGGACAATATCTTTAACTATGTTGGTTTTCCTGCCTATATGAAACCATTTGCAGGTGGAGGTTGGAAACACGTATATAAACTTACCAGCGCCGAGGATTTCTTTCAAAAACATAGTGAAACAGGGCAATTGGTGATGCTGTTGCAGGAAGAAATTGTATTTGACGAATATTACCGGTGTTATTGCATCGGCGGTAAACATGTACGTATTATGCCTTATGAACCAAGAAACCCGCATCATCTCCGCTATGTGGCCGATTTCGCGCCATCGCCCGAACGCCTGCAGCTGATGACCGATATCGTTTTACGGATCAATCAATACCTGGGCTACGACTTCAATACGGTTGAGCTTGCCCTTCGCAATGGCGTACCTTATGCCATCGACTTTTGCAACCCGGCGCCTGATGCAGAGCGCACGAGTGTGGGTGAAGAAAATTTTGCGTGGGTAGTAGAAACAGCAGCAAACTATGCCATTGAAAAAGCACAGAATATCAACGAAAACGGAGATAATCTTACCTGGGGTGAATATGTAAAAAGAAGTAGCAATAAAGTTCCGTTGATCTGAGAAAGCAATATTCTTAGCTCCTTGTTCCCGGTTCATGGTTTTACAACTGAAGAACTACTGTTGTAACTGTACAGGGAATCAGGAACTAAAAACCAGGAACCTCGAACCTGACTATGTTTTATTTAAAAACAGACTAACTAGCTTATATGATATTAAACTACAAAAGTTTTACGCTGGGCGTGGAAGAAGAGTACATGGTGATTGACCCCGTCACAAAGGAATTAAAAAGCCATGAACAGATGATTGTGCACGAAGGACAGAAAGTGATCAAGGACAAGGTGAAAGCGGAAATGCACCAGGCCGTGGTAGAAGTGGGCACCGACATCTGTGCGGATGTGGATGAAGCATGGACAGATGTAGGCACATTACGTAAAACGATCTCCGGGATCGCCGAAACACTGGGCCTTGCGATGGGCGCATCCGGCACACACCCTTTTAGTCATTGGGAAAGTCAGCTCATCACAGACCATGTTCGCTATAATGATATTGTCAATGAATTGCAGGAAGCTGCAAGAAGTAATTTAATTTTCGGATTGCATGTACACGTAGGAATGGAAAGTCGTGAGATGGCCAATCATATCGCCAACTCAACACGCTATTTTCTTCCACACGTTTTTGCCTTAAGTACCAATTCCCCCTTCTGGGAAGGAAGAAAGACAGGCTACAAATCTTTTCGCACCAAAGTATTTGATAAATTCCCCCGCACAGGCATACCGGACGCGTTTGAAAGCATTGAAGCATACGATAACTATGTAAAGATGCTCATCAAAACGAACTGTATTGACAATGCAAAAAAGATATGGTGGGACCTGCGCGTACATCCATTTTTCAATACGGTGGAATTTCGCATCTGCGATATCCCGATGACGGTAGATGAGACCATTACAATAGCCGCATTGTTCCAGGCCATCTGTGCAAGAATCTATATGCTGCGGTCAAAAAATCTCAACTTCATTCAATACTCCCGTGCTTTACTCAATGAAAATAAGTGGCGCGCCAGCCGTTATGGTGTAGATGGCTACCTGATAGACTTTGGTAAAGAGGAAGAAGTAAATACGCGGGCGCTGATCTATGAATTGCTTGACTTCATAGATCCCGTACTGGACCACCTTGGTAGCAGGCACCGAGTATTGAATGTAAATAATATCCTGGAAAAAGGAACCGGCGCGGACAGGCAGTTAGCTGTATTCGAAGAAACAAAGAATCTCTCCTCTGTAGTAGAATATATCCAGGGACAATACCTGGTGGGGTTATAGTTCAAGAAGAAGATTGTAAAATAAAAAGGACTTAAAGCATGGTTATTGAATTAACCGGTCTTTAAGTCTTTCTTGTTATGAGAAGACACTCTTTTACCCTCTTTCTCACCTTCAACTCTTAGCTAAAAAGCCTCCTAGTTAAACTAAGAGGCTTTCTATTATCTCATGAATTTATTATCAGAAATAACTTAACTCCAATTCAACACGACGGTTCTTCTGACGACCAGCGGCTGTTTTATTATCAGCAATTGGTTTTGTTTCGCCATATCCTGTAGCTGCCAGCCTGCTTTCATCCACACCTTTTTTAACAAGGTATGCTTTTACTGCAGCTGCACGTTTATCACTCAATACCTGGTTAGTTTCGTCTTTGCCTACATCATCGGTATGACCATCAATAGCCAGTTTCATGTCAGGATTTTCTGCCAGTATTTTCGCTACTTCGTCCAATCCCTTGTTTGATTTGCTCAACAGAACGAATTTGCCTGTTGCGAAATAGATATTGCTAGCAGCAAAATTGATCTTCTTCACTACATCTTCTTTGATCTCGGGGCAACCCTGGTTCTCTCTTGTACCAGGCAATGTAGGGCATTTATCTTCCGGATCAGGAATACCATCCTTATCAGTATCTACAAACGGGCATCCCTGGTTAGAAGCAGGTCCGGCTTCATTGATACATTTATCTTCTTCATCATTGATACCATCTTTATCCGTATCAGGTATAGGACATCCCTGGTAGCGGGCAAGTCCGGCTACTGTAGGGCATTTATCTTCTTCGTCATTGATACCGTCTTTGTCGGTATCAGGTATCGGACATCCCTGGTATTTTTCAATTCCGGGAACTGTAGGGCATTTATCCAGGCTATCGATGATGCCATCCTTGTCAGTATCAGCAGGAGGCGTCGGAGGAACGATAAGTACTGGTTTTTTCTTTTCAGCTATTCTTCCGGCTATTCCGAACTGGTTAAAGAAATGATAGTTGGAAGTTTCTGCCGTAACCGGAATGCGATATTGTGATGTAACAAAAATATGCGCGTCATCGAACAGGTTCAGCTTCATACCAACTCCCGTAGGAATGAATGCTCCAAAATATTTACCGCCATACATATGACCACCTACGCCTACAATCAGGTAAGGCTGCACCCAGTATCTTTCCGAAACCATCTTTAAGTTCAACGCGGCATCTCCTTCAAGCAGGAATTTATCGGTAGAAAAAGCAGCCCTGTTACGGAATGGATAACGAACAAAAGATCCCGCCAGGGTTCCGGCAAAATCTACATGTTTACGTAATCCCTTAAAATAGCTGAGGGCAATACCGGGAGACATTTCATTTCCATTAGCCCATTGATTATCACGAAAAACCCTGGACAGCGAGGTAGAACGGATCCTTGCCGGGGTTACAAAGTCATTGAGAAAAAAACTTACGCCTATCGCCGCTGGTCTGATGTCATCATCCTGGCCATAACTGTCAGGAACAAATAGGTATAAGGCCAATAGAACGGCTAAGATTTTCTTCATAAACAGAGAGTTTGGTTAAAACGGGACAAAAATAACAGCAATGTTCAATATCCTAAAATAAATTATTTACCTGGAATACACCCAGTTGTGCTAACTAATTTTTAACGGCATTCAATTTTTACGTTTACCAGCCACATCGGACAGGCCCTTTCCGGCCCATCACAACAGGTCAAATCGCCTACTTGGACGCGAAATACTTTTCCCTGAGCAACCTGTCCTCCCCATACATATCATCATAAAAAACAATTTTACCGCCTTTTTCTTCACAGGTAAAATACCGGATATACACAGGTAGCCTGTTTTTGACCCCAATACTGTGTTTTTCCTTCCGGCTTAGCCAGCTTTTTACTGAATCCTCTGTTGGCGATACTTTCTTTTCTTCCGTATATTTTTTATTATCGAACCGAATGATATTATAAGCCAGTTTTTCCCAGTCCTGCACCCGAACACAGCCATGGCTCAACGAACGGGTAGCCTGGCCAAAAAGATACCGCTGGTTAGTATCATGCAGGTATACGGCATATTTATTATTGAAATTGAATTTCATGATGCCCAGTGCATTGTCATCCCCACTGCCCTGCACTACCCGGTAAGGAATCCCTTTATTGTATTTTGCCCAGTCGACCGTATAAGGATCTACTTCATCACCCTTACCGTCGATCAGGCTAAATCCCTTGCGGGCCAGGTAACCGGGATTTTTTTTCAGGGCCGGCAGGATCTCTTTCACAATGATACTTGTCGGAATTGTCCATTGCGGATAAGTGACCAGTTCCGATATAGCGCTGGTCAGTACCGGTGTCCTGGTAATTGGTTTACCACAAATGACCTTGGAAAAGATGCGGGTGGTATCATTTTCCTGCAATTGCATATAATAACCAGGCAGATTCACCCAAACATACCGGTCAGGCATTTTTTCAGGCAATAATTTGTATCGGTCCATGGTAATAGCTATGCGGATAAATTTATCCCGGTCCGACATGTTTAGCATTCGCAGCGTACCATCCCCGGCTTTTCCATCAACGGCTATACCCTGTTTTTGCTGAAATTTTTTCACCGCTTCGGCGAGTTGAACAGAATCCGCTGCCGTGCTGTCGAAGGAAATAAATCCTCCTTCGTATAATCTTTTTTGCAGTGCGTTCTTATGAGCTACAGGATCTTTAGCGCGTGAAGGCACAATAGTGAAGTCCCGGTAATCCGCGCTATCCAGGAATGCTTTTATTCCCGACTTCAGCAACTGGTAGCCTTTATGCACAGGTTCCAGCGCTCTCATTGTACCCGACAGGGATGCAAGGTTTTTAATGCCTTCTAATTCGGACAAATAAAACTCATTGCTTACCAGGGAATCTTTACGAAGCGTAATACTGTCTTTTGGCAAACGCCCCAGTTTAATATCATGTATCAATTGTAAAAACCCATCCGTAAGCATAAGATCGGCCCTTGACCAGAGTGCAGCATCAAGCTTTGCTGATTTACCCAGGCTATCTGCCAAAAACCTGTCCCTGACCAATGCCAGTTGCTTGTAATGATAATCCTCGGGGAAAAGTCCATAGAGTTTCGCATGCTCGATAAATGACAACAATGAATCACCGGTCTGATGCCATTTTCCTTTCCTGCTCCAGATAGGTTTGAATTCTTCTTTTTCATAAATGAGTTGCACCAGCGCCGGCTGGATCAACTGGATTGAATCATCGATCTTTCCCTGGTTTTCACTTGCAAACCTTACCGCATTCTGCAGCAACTCGGTTGTCTTCTCCTGCATTTCCTGGGGAGAATGTACGATAGCGGCGGCAGGCGTTTTCTCTGCATTGTTACATGCAGAAAACAACAGACAACTCAATAAAAAACGCAGGAAGAAAACGGGGTACTGTGCACTATTCATAGATGGTTTAATGGTGTTCCTTTTTTCGTTACTTTACTGTATACAAAAGGATATGGTCAACAAAGTAAATACTCGTTTGCGGATTCGATATGGAATTGTCGGTATTTTTTTTAAAATGGTTGCATTAAGCTGCCTGGCGCAGGAAAAGCCGGTCGTGGTGAGCGACTGGAAAGTATACGATAGCCAGGTAAAGTCGGACTCTTCGAAAAAAATGATCGAACTGCACGCCCTTATGCCGGATCTCCTCTATGACCTTCGTTATGCCAGCACCAATAACTTTATGCACCGGCTGATGTACCCTGCCAATACAAAAACCACTTTTCTTCGACGTCCCGCGGCACAGGCCCTCGCAAACGTACAGACTGCGCTTTTGGCAAAGGGCATGGGCTTAAAGATCTTCGACGCATACAGGCCATACAGTGTTACCGTATTGTTTTGGGAGCTGGTGCACGATGAGCGCTATGTTGCCAACCCGGCTAAAGGAAGCGGTCATAATAAAGGCATCGCAGTGGACCTGACGATCATCGACCTGGCTTCAGGCCAGGAATTGAATATGGGCACCGGCTTTGATAATTTTACAGATACCGCACACCAAACGTTCACCGGACTTCCTGCACAGGTCCTGGCCAACCGTGCCCTGCTAAAAGGACTAATGGAAAAAAATGGTTTTAAAGCCCTGGAAACAGAATGGTGGCATTTCTATCTCGCGGAGGGGGCCAGGTTTGAAGTACTGGATATCGATTTCAAAAAATTGAAAAAGCGGTGAGGGGGATGAACTGAGAACCAAACCTGGCGTCCAATTAATAGAAGATAAAGACCAACCAACAGCATAAAACAATCTTTGTTATTCGTTACGTCTTCTAGTTTATCGCCACCACGTCGATCACAGCTCCAATATTGATTGGGCCGTATATATGCGGAAATGTATCTTCAGTAGAAGGAGACCATTCCTGTACATACCTGCTCTCCAATTTATCTGTATCAATAATGAGTTTGATCAAACCCGTCTTATCTGCAAAATAACGTTGCAATACCCCGGCAACCTGGTGTTCCTCACTGCAATGAATAAACCCTTCATCTGCTAGCGATGGCGTTGTATAAGCTCCTTTTTCTTTCGCTGCATTCCATTCCGCAGCTGTGGTAACATGGTAAATAATTGGCATAGTCGTTTGATGAAGATCAGGGTATCACCCTTTTAATTTGTTGCTCCAATAAAAACAGGTCTATCAAGGTAACAGCAGCAGCGGCTTCAAGTATCACGGGCGCACGAAGGGCTACGCAAAGATCATGACGGCCCCTGATAGCGAAATCTTCCATCTGCCCGGTATCCCAGTTAAGACTGCGCTGCTCTTTTGGAGTAGAGGCCGTTGGTTTTATAGCAATCCGGAATACCAGTTCATTTCCATTGGTTATACCGCCCACAATACCACCGGCATGATTGGTTGTGGTTTTACCTGCCAGGTTCTCGATAGCATCATTGTGTTGTGAACCAAACATTGTTGCTGCGGCAAATCCACTCCCGAATTCAACCCCTTTTACCGCAGGTATGGCAAATGCAATATGTGCCAGTTGAGATTCTACTGAATCAAAGAAGGGCTCGCCAAGTCCGGCCGGAATACCATTGATCCTGCACTCCACCAATCCACCAACGGAGTCTTTCGCATCTATGGCTTTTTGCAGGCCTTTTTCAAGATCTGTTTCACCTGCAATGGCTGTAACTGCTGCGGATATAGTAACCCCTTCCATTAATTTCTTCGCGATCGCGCCGGCTGCAACCAAACCTGTTGTAAGTCTTGCACTGAAATGCCCCCCTCCCCGGTAGTCTTCATTACCTCCGTATTTCTGGTGGGCTACCAGGTCTGCATGACCCGGGCGTGGGAAACTGCGTTGTTTATCATAATCACCGCTACGGGTGTTATTATTCTCAAAAAAAATAGTAATGGGAGCCCCGGTTGTTTTACCGTTGAATATACCACTCTTAAAAAATGGATAATCTGCTTCCTGTCTAGGAGTTGTTCCTTTTTGTTTTCCGCCTTTTCTACGTTCCAGGTCGGGCAGAAGATCTGCATCAGACAAAACAAGCCCTGCGGGACAGCCGTCAATAACAACACCTACGGATTCGCCATGCGACTCACCGAAGATATGAATGCGGAATATGCGGCCAAATGAATTCAAAGCTTATTGGTTGAGAGGTTAAACAAGTGATCTCCCGGTAAAGATACGGCTGCGCCTAATGATTTGAGATCATTATAAAAATCAGGATACGATTTATTAATAGCCTGTGCCTCATCGATCACCATTTCACTATCTGCCTTTAATGCTGCCACAGCACATGCCATTGCTATACGATGATCATGATTGGAATGTACATCAGCTCCTTTTACGGCTGCTCCGCCTTCAATGATCATATTGTCAGCTGCGAGATGAATGGTAACACCCATCTTATCAAACTCATCCTGCAAAGTAAGCGCACGGTTACTTTCTTTATGTGCCAGCCGGCTGACTCCTTTAATGGTCGTTTTACCCTTACAATAAGCAGCCAGCGCCACCAGTGGAGGAAACAGATCGGGACAGTCCGTGGCATCAAATTCAAAACCGTTCATTTTTGCCGGATGCAACCTGATCTCTTTGTTATCTATTGCAATGCCTGCATTGGCCGCCATTAGCGCATCGATTATTTTTTTATCCGCCTGGGTAGAAGCAATATCAAGCCCTCGTACAGTGATGGGGCCGGCTATCGCGCCAGCTACAAGCAGGAATGCGCCACCACTCCAGTCTCCCTCTACCCTGTACGTTACTGTACCGGGAGATGAAGAATTACTTTCATGAAAAATAAACTCTTCATAATTTTTATTCTCCGGTACTTTCATTCCAAACTGCTTCATCACATCCAGCGTAAGATCGATATAAGGTTTGCTCTTAAGCTCATTCACCTTTATCGAAACATTGGTCGCATCCGCTGCTGCATACGCCATTAAAAGGCCCGTAAGAAACTGCGAACTTAACGAACCGTCTACCTCAATAGTAGCAGGCTGCAAAGGCCCCTGTATCACCAATGGCAGCTTACCATCCAGGCTCTTTATTCTTACATTTAGCTGGGGCAGTATTGTATCAAAAAAATCCATCGGCCTTGTTAGCAGGCTGCCTTCTCCGCGGACCGTGATCTCCTGCCCGCTTAATGCAATTAACGGTGTAAACATTCTAATACTCAACCCACTTTCGCCGCAATTAACTTCTTTTTCAATGGCATCTATACCATGACTGTTGACACGGATAGTATCACCCTCGTTTTCAATGTTAGCCCCAAGCCTGCGTATGATATCCATGGCAGCTTTATCATCATTACTATGACCAGGACTTTGTATTATGGTAGTGCCCCGCGTAAGCAATGCGGCAGCACAGGCCCTTTGCATCGAACTCTTTGATGCCGGAGCCTGTATCGTTCCTTTTACTGAAGAGGGAAATATGGTTACTTTCATTACAAATCAGGTATGAGCGAATGGATAAGTCGATTATGAAAATCTTTATTCCAATTACCCCTTGGTTAAAATTTATTGATGATCTTTTCCAGTTGAATAAGCGGTATGGATCGAACGATACCTTTGCCGATCTTTTCCAGCAATATATAATTCATTTCTTTTCGCTCCCTCTTCTTATCCATCTTCAACACATCCATTGCTTTTTGTTTATCAAAGCTGGTATAGGTTGGTAACCCATATTGCTCTAATACTGCAACTACCCTGGCGGTTTGTTTGAACCCGCAAAGCTCTTCAGCTATATGACAGGCATAAGTCATTCCTATCGCGACAGCCTGTCCATGAGACAATGCGTATTGATTCTCCAGTGCATGACCAAGCGTATGCCCAAAATTAAGCAGGCGTCGTTCGTTCTTTTCAAACTCATCCTGCTGCACCACTTTTGCCTTAATCCTTGCGTTACGTTCTATCAGGAGACAGGCAGCGGTCTTTTTTTGCTGGTATTTTTTTAAAGAAGAAGACT
>CAZGSG010000064.1:7228-24287 GCA_964528095.1 uncultured Terrimonas sp. | reverse complement strand
AAAACATCCATTTCATTTTCAGAAAATATGGAATTACTATGGAATCTTCCAATTTCAAAAGTGTCACATTTAGAAGAGTTGTTTCAAAATGGAACTGTTATACAAAAAAGAAAAATCGTAAGTACACTGTTTCCCGATAACCTGACGTGCAACGGTGAAAAACTTCATCGCACAACAGTGAGTACAGCTATCAGCTTATTGACCAAAAGCAGAAAATCTCCACGGGAAATAGAGGCAAAAAGTAATGAGAACTATCAGGCTGAAAGTGTCCATCTGCACCGCAAACATGCTGTAGCCGTACTACGAAATAGGATGTAGCCGTTCTACTTAGCGTCGGGCAACTTAGCAACTATTTTTCCTTTTAACCTCTCGTTGACCAGATAAGCAAGGAAAGTGGCAAACGAAGTTATATCCTGTCCTACACTTGCCTGCTCCAATGCCTGCATATATTCAGTTCTCCTTTCCACAGGTATAACCGTCCACGGGTATCCACCGGAAGCCAACATTGCATTCATCAGAAACCGTCCTATTCGTCCGTTACCATCCATGTACGGATGGATAAAAACAAAAATGAAATGACCCAATACTGCCCTGACCGATGGCTCCGGTTCTTCTTCCAATAGTTCAAACAGAACGGGCATGGCATCTCTCATAGCATCCACGTTCAGAGGAACGTGTTTGGAGTTCCCGATATATACCTGATGGTTTCGATACCCTGCAAGGTCCGCCGCTTTTAATAGCCCGGCGGTAACGCTTGGGTCGAATAGTTGCCTGTACCATTTTGAGTGATCTTTATCCACCTGCTTTCCTGAATTGGCTCCCTTCAGTATTGCTGTGATGGTTTCCTTCACCTGCAGAAAGGCTTGGTAGTAGCCTCTGGCAGCCATAGCATCCCTTTGCTTGCGATCTTCCTCATGCGCCTTACTGTTCCACTGACCGCTACTTACTCTTTCGATAAGTTCCGGTGTCACCCGATACCGTTCTATCGAGAGGGAGTGATAGGCATCTGTTATGTAAATGTCGTCAACGTCCTTCAGGTAGGCTTGTGAATCATCGGGTATGCCGGGAGCTTTTGGAAAGCTGAAAATAATAATCTCACGCATCTGCTGCCACATGAGCCTGATGCGATTGGCGTAGGGAGAGCGTTCACGGGAGGATAGATTAAGGTTCAGTTTGGTTTCAAAAGGATCTTCTTCCCGTATATCGTAATCTGCCTGCTTAACAGTATCAACAATCTGGTCAGCTATTTTATCCCTGTTAATATTTCTAAAAGCGCCTGCCAATCTTCCCGCAAATGTGGTGTGACCATTTTCCAAAAGGATAGGTAGTACCTCCGAAGCATCTCTTATCAACGTAAGGGCTGTGCGGGCATCTATGGCATTCCTTGTATAAATGCTCGGTGAACTGTAAACCAAAGCAGCCGGCAGATTGTACATCCTGATTCCATTGGTTACGATGGTTTGATCCGCTGGGGGAATACCAGTCCTTAAATTGAACAGGGACGTGTTATGCGGTAAGGGCGTAGGGTTATTATTTCCTTGTGGCGAACGTATCATCAACTGTTGAGGTACTGCGCTGTTTCCCGCATGGATAAGCAGCGACTGGTCTGCTGACAAGCACCAGTCATCGCCAAATTTGTGATTCAGGAACTTTACAATAAATTCCCAATAGGAACTGTACCAGGACGTGGTTTCACCTTCCTTTTCAGCAGGATCGGTAGGTATGTACCATCCCTTTGTCACCTCACGGATAAAGCCGTTTTTAAGCAGTATCTCCCTGTATTTCCTGTTGGGCATTTCATCGGTATGGATACCGACTACACCGTTATCCTGTAATTCTTTCAGGAATTTAAGCGATTCTACCAATCTTTCGCGGGGTGTGGCCATATCGAATAGTTTGAATTTATGCGGTTAATAGGCTATTCTGTGCCTGTTATGTTATTAAACAGGGGCGTTCAATTCCTATTAAACCTTGTCGGTTTTCTAATATTAAACAAAGATGTAGCAAATTTAGTAAATTTTGACGTGATAATACTATTAAATATTGCTCATTTTCATTTTTTCTTCTTATCTTTACATAGTACCACACTTAATTTTTTAGTTATGAAAATAGCAGACCTTTATGTACGGGTAAGTACGGATGAACAGGCCGATAAAGGCTATTCGCAACGTGACCAGGAGGAACGTTTGCGGAAATACTGTGAAATCAACAATATCCGGGTTAGGAAAGTGATCTTGGAAGACCATTCGGCTAAGACTTTCAAACGACCGGCTTGGACAGGGCTACTGGGTGATTTAAGGAAACACAAAGGACATACCGACCTTATCCTGTTTACGAAATGGGACAGGTTTAGCCGTAATGCAGGAGATGCGTACCAAATGATCAGTACCCTTCGGCGGTTAGGTATCGAGCCACAGGCGGTAGAACAACCGCTTGACCTCTCCATTCCGGAAAACAAAATGATGCTGGCGTTTTACCTCGCTGCACCGGAGGTAGAGAATGACCGGAGAGCGTTAAATGTGTTTCATGGGATGCGCAGGGCTAAGAAAGAAGGGCGCTGGATGGGAACTGCCCCCATTGGTTATGCCAACAAGGTTAATGAGAACGGTAAGAAATATATTGCCCCGAAAGAAATTCAGGGTGATATAATGAAGTGGGCGTTTGAAGAACTATCTCGCGGTAAGCTCAATACTGAACAGGTATGGAAAAAAGCAAAAGAAAAAGGATTAAAGTGCAGCAAGAATAACTTTTGGGTTGCCATACGAAACCCGATATACTGCGGATTGATATTTGTTCCCAAATACAAAGAAGAAGAAAGTCTCTTGGCAAAGGGGCAACATGAACCTTTGATCTCTGAAGCCCTATTCTATGATGTTCAGGATGTATTGGATGGACGCAAACGGATTTTGGGAACAAAAGTTACAGCCGATGACAGCATTCCATTGAGAGGCTTCCTGATCTGTCCAAAATGCGGAAGGATGTTGACAGCCAGTGCATCAAAAGGGAGAACACAATATTACCATTACTATCATTGCAGTTCTGCTTGTGGTGTTCGTTACAAAGCAAAAGACACGAACGATAAAATGTATGACGAGATCAAAAAATATGTTTGGCCGCTTTCAAGACTTGAAATATGCAAAGACGTAATTACGTCAACATATAAGTCAAAAGAACGTGGAGAAAGAGATGAACAAAAAGATTTAAAGGTACAATTGCAGGAGGTAAACAACCGGGTTGTAAAAGCAAGAGAACTGCTTTTGTGCGGCGATATTGAAGGCGATGATTATCGGGCTATCAAATCTGAATGTGAGGAAAAGATCAATCGGCTGGAAGCAAAATTAAAGGCCGCTGTAAATTTCCAAACAACGGTAGAGCCTTTATGGAACAAGGCGTTTAGCAACATCGCACAGCTTGAAACATTGTATAGAGAAGGTACAGTAGAAGTAAAGCGAAAGATAGTTGGTTCGATGTTCCCTGAAAATCTCGTATTCGACGGTTGCCAACATCGAACCAAAAGATTGAATGAAATCATCAACATTATATCCTTAATAGACAAGGAATTGAAGCCCAAAAAAAATGGGACAAGTCGTTTGAATTTTGACTTGTCCCATATGGTGATCCCGCTGGGACTCGAACCCAGGGCCCCATCATTAAAAGTGATGTGCTCTACCAACTGAGCTACGAGATCAACCTGTTCCCGTATTTATAACGGGGTGCAAAAATACAGTCTGACAGTTATCGCACCAAAATTTTCTGGATCAAATTTGGCATAATTATGCACGAATGTTGAAAAATACGCTGTCTTTAATAAAATTCAGGTGTTTTTGAGGGCTAGATAGGAATATTACCCGCTTTTTGCCAGTTTTAATCACAATTAATGCGGAAAGATGAAGTTCCGACCGATAACATTTGATAGTAAAGAAAAAGATAAAAATGTACAGGAAGAACAAATAGAAGAGAATAGCATGATGAATATGCTGAAACAATCAGGAAAACGATTGAAGGTTTTGCGAACGAAATGAAAACAGAACTTCAACTAATTATAAATTCATTGTTGTTCACGATGGAAAATTATTTTTTTAGAACATTGACCAAACTTCGCTCGAACGAATCTTATGCCTCGCCCCCTCATTCTTACAGGAAGAGCTTCTATCTTAAAAGCGGTTGAAGGCAGACCAGAACTCATCTCAAAAGTAGTTCTTCATTAATGGCCAGTTGTACCAGTGGGTTTCCGAAATAGATTTGTAGCTCCTATATCTCGATGGGGGTTTCAAAAGAGCTAACAGAGAAAATGAGCGAAGGAAGAACTTCGCTATTAGCACAGGGTTGAGCTAAGGATTGTTTTCACTTTGTGAAAACAGCCAGCTATGATATTGTCCTGTTAAGAACACTGTTGAGATGACTTCTACTCACAGACTTTGACAATATCGAATAGCCTTTTCATTTCAGTTCAAGCACTATCACACTAAAACGAGGAACCGTCAGTTCCAGTTGACCATTGTTTAATTTAAAATTGGAGAAAACAGCAGGTTGCACGGTATTGGGTTTTTCAAAACTATTGTGATCCTGGAGCCTGCCCGATTGAAGAATACGACCGGAAATAGTACTGGTCATTATACTCCCAAGGTCAATACTGATCTTTTGCTCTTTTGTTGCATCAATATTCACAATCGATATATGCGCGATCCCATTTTTGTCCCTGGACGCGGAAGCCGAAATAGCCTTGATCTTCCTGTCTGCGAGCACATAGTCATTGCCGGTGACAGTCAATGGCAATAAAAGCGCATCCTGGTGCACATTGTACATTTCCATTACATGATAGGTAGGGGTGAGTACCAGTTTTTCTTCTTTTGTGAGTAGGACGGCCTGCAGCACATTGACTATTTGAGCAAGGTTTGCCATTCGAACCCTGTCTGCATGGTTATTGAAAATATTCAGTGTAAGGCCGGCGATCATTGCATCTCTCATGCTGTTTTGCTGGTATAGAAAATTCTTGTTGGTGCCCGGCTCTGTTTCATACCAACCTCCCCATTCATCTACAATGAGCGCTATCTTCTTTTTTGGATCATATTTATCCATCACTTCGCTGTTTTTAGTGATGAATCTTTCCATACGCCATGCCTGTTCCATGGTTTTAAAATACTCCTGTTCTGTAAACTGCGTGGCTGAACCCTTGTTAGCCCAATCGATAACGGAATAGTGATGCACTGAAATACCTTCCAACAATTTAAGCGGGATGTTCCGCATCAGGGATTCCGTCCAGCTATAGTCTTCCGTACCAGGACCTACTGCTATACGAAATAGTCCGTCCCCATTCCCATAACTGGTCATGGCAGTCGCGTATTTTTTATACTCGTTGACATAGTAGTCCACGGTCATGTTGCCTCCGCAGTCCCAGGATTCATTGCCGATCCCCCAGAACTTCACATTCCAGGGTTTTGTTCTTCCGCTTTTTTCCCTAAGATCAGTAAGGTAGCTGCTGCCATTGGCATGGTTTACATATTTTACCCAGTCGGTAGCTTCCTGTACAGTGCCGCTACCCATGTTCACGGCAAGATAGGGTGCGGCATTAATCAGTTCACATAGCTGTAAGAATTCGTTGGTACCAAAACTATTGTCTTCCCGCACATTGCCCCATGCTGAGTTTTCCGTATGCCTGCGTTTTTCTTTTGGGCCTATGCCATCCTGCCAGTGGTAGCTATCAGCAAAACATCCTCCCGGCCAGCGTAATACCGGCGCTTTTAATTTTTTAAGCGCGTTCACTACATCAAGTCGTATACCGTTATTATTGGGGATGGATTTGTTTTTGTCTCCTACATATAACCCACCATACACGCAATGACCCAGGTGCTCGGCGAAATGACCATAGATATTCCGGTTGATGGTATCAGTTGCTCCCGTGGTATTGATACTGATTTTATTTTGTGCAACCAGGAATTGTTGCAGCGCGACAGCAATCGTGCATAATAGTAATCGTCTCTTATTCATATATGTTAATTGTAAAATGAACCCAGGTTGTTTATTTTAAAAGCTCAGGCAACCTGTTTGCTTTTGAAATGCCATGCCTTATCGGCTTTGAAAATCTTTAATATAGTCAGCTACTTCTATCATTGGCGCTACCCAGATATTTTTCTCCTGTTGTTTTAAATAAGTCAAAAATTGCCGATGCGCAGGTAAGGATACGTTCAATCCGTTGCCGCCACCTACACCATGAAAAAGAATTACCAGTAAGGAATGTGTTTCGATCGCTTTTTTTGCCCAATCAATTAGTTGTTCACCCGTTTCACCATTTACTACATAACAATCCACATCATTCAGGTCAACCTGGTCAATATGATGCATTTGAGCACGTACATTCCTCATTGCTACAAAATCATTTTTCAGCAATGGCGCAAAAGAAGAGTCTCCAATTTTGGTATCGGCACAGGTAAATGCAAAAGTCCGTCTTGTTTTGCCATCCATTGCCTGTAATAAAACATTGGTAGCCCTTGTTTCATCCACCATACGCTGGATGGTGTATTTGCTCAGATCGTAGTCAGGCTTTACCCACTCTCTACCGGGCATTCCGCCTATGCAGGGATGATAAAGTGTATGATTGCCCAACTCATGCCCATTCAGGGAAACTTTTTTCCAGTCATTCAGTCTCGTTTGCATGGAAACTGAAAAGCCGGTGATATAGAATGTGGCTTTCAATCCTAATGAATCCAGCAAAGGAATGGCATTGTCAAGATGCTCATTGATCGCATCGTCATAGGTAATAACAACCGCGGCTTTTTTATTGTGCCAGGGCTGATCGGACTGGGCCGTTGCAGTTGCGACGAGGAAGAGACTGAGTACTGCGATGGTAGCGTGTTTTTGCATATAATATTTTTTGAATTCAAGCTGATTGAAACTAATATTACTTCGAAGCCTTCTCATAATTCAAGATTCTCCCTGCCCATGGAATAAAGAACTGGAAATTGGGTGCATCGGTATGACCTCCATCATGCTGACGCCATGCCAGTTGTCCATCCAGCAAGCCGGTAAGTACAGGAGGCATTTTTTCAGTATTGTAATCATTGCTGACTCCAAGATCTTTTACACCAAGTAATTTGAACACAACACCAGCTGCTACGGTGGCTTTATAACTACCCATTTGATCCAGCCATTTAGCATCTCCTTTTTCAGGTATGCCATAGCTTATAAAAACAGGCCGGGGAGCGCATAAGGCAAGTAGTTCATGTGAATCTACCGGCAGATCGCAACCGGTCTTGCGACCGAATGAGGATTCCTCTGCCGCGTATTTTAAATAGTTACCTGCCATCCAATGATACCCGCCAGTATTAGTAAGACTTTCTACAGCTTCACCGAAAACACGGCGTTGCAATGTTACTCCGCCTTTTCCGGATGATCCAATAAGGCCGGTAGCAAAACGCTGATCGAATGCCATGGTTACGAGCGCTGCCTTTCCGTAACGTGATACGCCTTCGATGCCAACTTTTTTTGCGCTTACCAGCGTATCTGTTTCCAAATAGTCCAATGCTCTTGAAGCGCCCCATCCCCAGGCTCTTAATGCGCCCCAATCATCAGGTTTACGTGGTTGCCCCTTATTCACGAGGCCGATAATACCTTTTGTAAGTCCTGCACCATTGTCAGCCTGCACGCTGCCCGGCTCCAGGGTACAATAACCCCAGCCTGCAGCTAATAATTGCTCAGTAGGGGGAGAGTCGCCATTAGGAGCTGGGGCAAAAAAGTTAGGACCAGGTTTTGCAGCGATCGGGTTATAAGCAGGATAACGTTCAAAAATGGCTTTCATTTCCGGGTTGGATTTGATCATCATTTCTTTGAAGGTTGCATTGAGTTTTTCCAGGTCAGCGGGATTGGGCTGAGCAGGAGCGGGTAGTGATGGAAAACCGAACATGATCAATACAGGAACGGGGCCTTTTACATTAAGCGGCAACACCAACACCATATTGATGTTTACATCGATAAGCGGGTATGCGCTATTATCCACATGGCCGACTAATTGTTTCGCGACCACAGGTATACGACCTACAAATTCGTAATCGGTGATTTTTGTGGTCCAGGTTACACGGGGTGTATTTTTAGGAATTCTGCCGTACATTTCTGTCTCAATGTCTTCTACAATTTCGGGCCGTCGCTGGCTCCACCATTGATCGGGCGTGGTTATTTTTTTTCCTTTCTTAGTTGTGAGCGCATCGGGCAATAGTGGACAAGGATTCGCCAATGTTTCATCTTCGTTGGCATGATTGGGATCTTTTTGATTACTGCTTGGTCCTGGTCTTAGTTTCTTTATACCCAGTTGCTGCAGCATATTTGCCCGGTCCTCCTGTGCATTGAATACAGTAAGACGTGGAAACCGGCTACTGTCGATTGGTGATTGCTGGGCGATGGCAAGCAGTGTAAAGCCCAGTGCTAATAGTAAGGCTCCTTGTTTCTTCATATACCAATTATTTATGCGCGATCGTTTTATTTATCTGTTCTGAAAGGAGAGGCCGGCAATTCTTCTTTGTTAACCAGGTTCGGATTAACAGGATTATCCGACCATGCATACCTGACAAATTTGGGTTCGGGGATATCGTTGTTCCAAACAATCACTTTATCTCCATCTATCTTAGCTTTTGCCCACACAAATTTTTTATCAGCGCCTGCAATGGCAAATTCGGCCAGGTCTTCTCCATCTTTGCTGATTAGGCCACTGCCTGTGTTGGTAAAAGAGATGCTGATCTTATTGCCTTCAATTATTGAAGATTGAAAAAGCGGACCTGAATAAACAATATTCTCCAGGTACGCGATTTTCATAGAGGCCAATGCCAGTCTTTCACCCACATCTTTTTTATTATCGGGATGAATATCATTCCATTCACCCAGGTCAATGGCCACTGCCATCGCCGTGTTGGTTGTATGCAGTGATAGTAATTGCGCTTCTCTTAACAGGGCCGAGTTGCTTTCCGAAGGCAGGTAGTTATAGTCCTGAAACCCGGGCAACTGCACATATAAGAATGGTAATGCCCCCTGGTTCCATTTGGTACGCCAATTATTGATCAACGCAGTCATCAATTTTTCATAAACAGTTGGTCTGCCTGTATCGCTTTCGCCCTGGTACCAGCAAAAACCTTTTATGCTATAGTTTATCGCGGGAGCCACCATTGCATTGTACAAAGCCGTGGGTTGATTTTGTGCATTGATTCCCCCGGTAAAACCACCACCTGTGAATGGCCTGTTTACCAGGCCTACTTTATATTGCCAATCACCCTTGAGGTCCACAGTGTCATTACCCGCAAAAATGCAATAGGGCTTATCGGGTACAAAACCTCCCTTTCCGTTATTGTTGGTAACACGGATCACAAATATGTTTGTACCGGCTTTTAATACACCGGCCTGTACCTGGTACCTGCGTTGCGGGTACATATAGGTAGTATTGCCAACTTTTTCGCCATTGATATAGAGTTCGTCTGCATCAACAATTCTGCCCAGGAAAACTTTTGCTGGTTTGCCCACCATGGACGATGGGATATTGATTGCCTTCCTGTACCACACCACGCCATTAAGATCTCTTAGTCCCTGGTCTTCCCAATAGCCGGGGATATTAATGTTGTGCCAGCCCTTAGGTATATAAGAAATGTCAAACCATTTTGTGGTACCAGTAAGACCGGCATCAGCAGGTGCCTGTGGTCTGTTTGCAGGAGTAGGGGCCCGTCTGGTAAAACTGTTCAGGTAAGCAGTGTCTTTATTTTTTTCGATAGTAGCTGCAATAGCAGAAAAATCTTTCAGCCCTTCTTCACCTATCCATGCATCTATTGGCGAACCTCCTTCGCTTGCATTAATAATGCCCACGGGTATCTTATATTTTTCATGTATTTTTTTTGCAAAAAAATAAGCCACTGCGGAAAATGGCCGTATATCTTCGCCAACCGCGGATTTCCAATAACCAGCAGGTAAATCATTTTGCGGGCCCTGTAAGTTAGTAAGTGTTGGTATCCAGAACTGGCGTATCTGCGGATAGTTGGCCCCGGCGATATCTTTTGCGTATGTCACATCGTGGATATTCATCTGGTGAACCATATTACTCTGACCACTGCAAAACCATACATCACCAAATAAAATCTCACGAAGCGTGATTTTATTGCTGGCTGTGATATCAATAGTATATGGACCGCCGGCCTCGGTAGCTGGTAACTGCGTTATCCATTTACCCGCAGCATCAGCTTTTGTTTTGTATACTTTACCATTGAAACGAATATTCACTTTTTCATTGGCGGATGCCCATCCCCACAATCTTATTTTCTCATCCCGCTGCAGGATCATGCTGTCCCTTATCAATCGCGGTAGCTTCACCTGCGCAGATGCGCTGAACACGGAGAGTAGAAATAACTGGATGAAGAGTGATTTTTTCATATTGGATCATTGAATAGTGAGTACTTGTGTGAGCACATTACTGGTTGTTTTATTGCTTACACCGGGTTGTCCACCTCCGATACTGATGCTGACTCTACCTGTTGGTTGGTAAAGTTTCCCATCTGTTTCACTGACAAGCGACAGGTCTTCTGCGGTCAGTGTGAAACTGATCAGTTTTGTTTCACCTGCTTTCAAAAAGATACGTTGAAAACCTTTGAGTGATCGCAAGGGTGCTTTTCCTTTTGTACCAGGATGTGATACATATAATTGAACCACTTCTTCACCATCGCGCTTACCTGTATTGCTCAGCTTTGTGGTGAGTTTTATTTCATTTCCTTTTTTTGCTGACAAGGGGGTATGAAGCTGCGAATAGCTGAAGCTGGTATAGCTTAGTCCATAGCCAAAAGGAAATAAGGGACTTCCCTTGAAATAACGATAGGTTCTTCCGCTCATGGAGTAATCACTGAACGCGGGAAGGTCTGTATCACTTTTATAGAATGTTACGGGTAGCCGCCCCGCAGGATTGTAATCACCAAAAATCGTATTGCCAACCGCAGTACCCGCGCTTTGTCCACCATACCAGGTATTCATAATAGCCGGCACATTTTCAGCTTCCCAGGGTATCGCGATAGCGCTGCCTGTCATCATTACAAATACAATGGGTTTACCGGTTGTTTTTAATGCTTTCATTAATTCCGTTTGTACAGCAGGCAGCAAGATGGATGTTCTGTCGCCACCATTAAAGCCCGGGGCATTGACGGGCATTTCTTCTCCTTCCAGTTGCGGAGAAATGCCTCCGGCAAATACAATGGCATCTACCTGGCTGAGTTTATTTGCCAATGCGCTGAAATCCGTTTTTTCAAAAATGCCTGTGCGCAATGCTACGGTGGCATTATCATCACCCTGCCAGTATTCCAGCACGATATGGTAAACGGAATCTTTTTTTGTTTCTACCTGGTATGTTTTAGCTCCCCACCGGTTACGGAGCCAGGCGTTGATCACTTCTTTTCCATTTACCAATAGCCGGTAGCCATCATCCGCTTCTATTTCAATATGCGTACTGCCGGTTACCTTTGCAGTAAAGCCGGAGGAATAACGGGCAGAGAAATTAGTGGCAGTTGTATTATTGCCGATAATATCACCACGTTGCCATGCATGATCGATATGCTCTTCTATCCGGGTAAGGAAGGGTTGCTCCTTTAATTCCCTGTTGTTATAGTATTCAGCTTTAAATCCCTGCTGACCTTCCCAACTGAACTGGTCTTTCAGGTCTGTATAACGGAGTATGGTATCATTGGTGAAATTAATGGCCTTTTCATACATCACTTCTACATTATTGCCCAGCGTTTGTTTGATGCCATCGAGTATGGTGACAATCCTGGAGGGGATGCCATTGTAATTACCTAATACAGCAATGCGGTTATCGGCATTGGGGCCAAGGACTGCAATTTTTTTGATGTTTTTGCTCAAAGGCAACATGCTGTTTTCGTTTCTTAAAAGAACAATGGACTGCTCCGCCATCTTTAATGCATGTGCCTGGTGAGGTTTGCTTTCCAGTACAGTTGCCGGTGTCTGCGCGTATTTTACCATTGACACGGGATCGAACATGCCCAGGCGATAACGGATCGTAAATAGTCTTTTCAAAGAAATGTTCAGCTCCTCTTCTTTAATAAGGCCTTTTTTAACGGCCTCGTACAAGGTTTTATATACGGCCTGTCCGCATTCCACATCTGTTCCATGCACAACGGCATCTATTGCGGCGCTGGTAGCATCAGGATGGGTTTTGTGATATTTAAAGAAATCATCTATGGCCCAGCAATCAGAGGTCACATATCCATTGAACTTCCATTGTTTCCGTAGAATATCATTCATCAGCAGATCGTTGCTGCAGCATGGTTGTGTGTTCACGGCATTATAGGCACACATCACACCGGCCACCTTTGCGTCTACGATCAGTTCTTTAAATGCTGGTAAATAGGTGTCCCAAAGATCATAGACAGTAGGATTGAAATTATCAGCATGCCGGCTTGGTTCAGGGCCACTGTGAACAGCAAAATGTTTGGCACAGGCAGCTGCTTTCAGGTAGTTAGGATCTTCGCCCTGTAAGCCACGTACAAATGAGCGGCCCATCATGGCCGTGAGAAACGGATCTTCTCCATAGGTTTCCTGGCCTCGCCCCCAACGTGGATCACGAAAGATATTGATATTAGGTGTCCAGTACTTAAGACCCAGGTAGCGTTCATTGGTTCGTCCGAGTTCAATGGCTTTATTATGAATAGCTCTTCCCTCCAATGCGGAATAGTCGGCCATGCGGTACAGTGAATTAGTATCCCAGGTGGCCGCCATGGCAATGGCCTGAGGGAAGACAGTCGTACGAAAAGGCGTTCTTGCCACACCGTGCAATACTTCGTTCCACCAGTCATAAGCCGTTATGCCGAGTCTTGGAATGGCAGGTGTTGCGTTCAGCATCTGTGCTACTTTTTCTTCCAGCGTCAGCCGGCTTATTACATCATTTACCCGCTGTTCTGTTGGTAATGCTGTATTCCACATGGGATAGGATGTATAGTCCTGTGTCCATGCATTGGTATTGATGAACAATAAGGCAAAGCAGAAAAGTTTATACATATATCTTCGTTTAGCAGGATCATTTATATACATCATCGTTATTCTTCACTTCAAACCAGTTGTAAGCGGCTGTGTTTTCAGTAGGGTTTCCATCGGAGGTCGCATACATGGCATAGATGCAACCAACAAATCCGCCCGCTGTTTTAGTACTTAAATACTTCGCGTCAGCATTGCCATGCAGCAGTTCCCATTTGTTTTTTTGTATGCCGTAGTAAAAAGAATAGTTGTCGCCATTGGCTTCTATTTTAAAGAAGATCTCTTTACCAGTACTGATCGTCTTGCTGGTTACAAGTGCTGCTCCTTTGTATAAGGCAACCACCTGTTTACTGTCCTGCATGGTTTTACACAGGTAATAATAGGTTTTTTCGTTTTGGAAAAGCAATAAGCCTGCTTTTTCATTATCGGCTTTTGGTGTAAAGACTAGAGAGGTGGCGGCATGGCCTTTCAGGTGCGGTTGATTAAAACATATCAGTGAAGGGTTATCTTTCCCTTCACAGTTTGCCGGCCGTAGTTTCATTGTTAAGTACCCGGGCTTCCCGGAGAGCTCATACCAGTTATCGCGTACGGTTCTCAGAAAGCGGTAACGGGTATTTAAGGTCTTGCTGTTAAAATCATCGCGAAACAGATAGTTTCCATTGAATGCTTCCCGTTTTTTGTCTGCAACAGCATTGATAGGATAGCTGTATTTTATTTCTTCACCGCCGAGTTCAAATTCAGGCCATCCATCTTTCCATAGAACGGGTGCCATAAATGTTTCTCTGCCTGCATTATAATAATCACCTTCATAAGGCCGGCATGCCAGGAATATGGCCCACCATTTTCCATCTTTGCCCTGCACAAGATCCGCATGGCCGGCAGTTGTAACCGGGTTTTTTCTATTGGGGTCCAGCTGCCGCTGGGTGAGTATAGGGTTCTTTTCGTAGGAAATAAAAGGGCCTTCGATTGATCTGCTCCTGAACACTACTTCGGAATGGTTGTATCCTGTTCCGCCTTCTGCGCAAACCAGGTAGTACCAGCCATCTTTTTTTAACAAATGCGGGCCTTCGATCCAGACGGGTTTTTTAGCCATATCCGTTCCTCCATTTACCAGTAGTTTTTCTTCGCCTGTTACTTTCAGGTTTTTTGCATCAAATTCAAATAAACGAATGGTGCGATGACCATCATGCTGAGAAATATTATCGGGAGGGATACTGTTAAATACGATGTATGCTTTTCCATTATCATCAAAAAAAAGAGAAGGATCAATTCCATTTACCTGCGGCAGTGAGACGGGATTGCTCCATGGGCCTTTTGGGTCCTTTGCCGTGATAACAAAATTACCCAGCTTACTTACTTCTGTGCAAACGATATAAAATGTGCCTTCATGATAACTGATAGCAGGTGCAAATAATCCTCTTGAAACGCCTGCGCCGTCAAGGTTCAGTTGTTCGGGGCGATCCATAGCGTAGCCTATTTGTTTCCAATTCAACAGGTCTTTGCTGTGAAACAGTGGTAAGCCTGGATAGTATGCGAACGATGAATTGACAATATAAAAATCATCTCCTGCCCGGCAAATGCTGGGATCTGGATAAAACCCGGCAAGTATCGGGTTGTTAAAAGACTGCGCATTCCCGGCCAGGAAAAATAAATTGAATAAAAATAATAGTACCCGGTTTTTCAGCATGGCTTATCCCTTTAATATGTTTGGTTATTGTATGGATCGATTGTTTTGATAAAACCATCTTTATCGTAGGTTAATTCGGTGACCTTGATACTGCGTAGATGTGTTACACCATTCGATAAACTTGAATCATGATAAAATAAATACCATTTACCCTTGAACTCGCAGATAGAATGATGGGAGGTCCAGCCAACCACGGGATTCAAGATCCTTCCGCTGTATTGAAATGGGCCATAAGGATTATCGCCAATTGCGTAACAAATAAAATGGGTATCACCGGTGGAATAGGAAAAATAATACCTGCCATTATACTTGTGCATCCAGCTTGCTTCAAAAAAGCGCCGGTCATTATCACCGGCAAGTAGGGGCTGGCCATTTTCATCTATGATCATTACATCCCGGGGTGTTTCATCAAACTCCAGTAAGTCATTGCTTAGCCGGGCAATTTTAGCGCATAGGGCCGGTTCATTATTTTCCGGCAGATGTATGACCGGGCCTTCACCTTCAGATTGAAATTCGCCTGTTCTCCAGCGTTGTAATTGACCTCCCCAAATTCCTCCAAAGTACATGTAGTAATGACCATCATCATCTTTGAATACGGCAGGATCAATAGAAAAACTGCCTTTGATGGCTTCGGGTTGGGCTATAAAAGGGCCTGTGGGTGATGTGCTGGTAGCTACGCCAATACGAAAGATGCCATCATGCGCTTTTGCGGGAAAGAAGAGGTAATAAGTCCCGTCCTTCTCTGTAGCATCGGGGGCCCATAGTTGTTTATCTGCCCAGGGCACATCTTTTACGTGCAGGGCCAGACCATTGTCAACAGCTTCACTGCCCGGCGCGTTCATCGATATCACATGATAATCTTCCATGGCGAAATGGCTTCCCAAATCATCAAAAGGAATAGTTGAGTCAATATCATGTGACGGGTAGATATAGATTTTACCATTAAACACATGCGCGGAAGGGTCGGCGGTGTAAATATGCGATACCAATGGCTGCGAAATCGCCGCTTTATTCAGCTGATCGAAGTCGATATGTTCAATGCTTTCTTCCGGCATAAAATTATAGTATATGTTGTTAAGCTGTTTCCAAAATGTCGCGGGAATTCAAAATTTAAAAATGCAAAAATCAAAAATAGTTTCGGTGACAACGGTTTGTATTCCTGGTAGTGAAACAAATCGAATCTCGAAAATCAACTATTCGTATTTAGATGTTTTTTGAGATGATTCATAATTAAATTATGCGCCGCGTCGCTGTTGTAAATCCGCCTCTATCTGCAATTCCATTTTTTTGTTTATTTTATAAAAGAACAATAAGCCCACACCAATTAAAAATGGAATGGAAGGAAAAATGCTTACTAATAATTTGGTTCCATTGATGGCGGAGGCTGTTTGTATTTCTGTACTGTTGGGGATATAGTTAAATAAACCCAGTATCCAGGCTAGCAGGGCGCTTCCAATACTTAATCCACCTTTTAAGCCCACCATCATCGCCGAAAAAATAATGGCAGTAGCGCGACGGTTGTTTTTCCATTCGCTATAATCAGCTACATCGGCAATCATGGCCCAAAGTAATGGGATCGTGATGCCGTAAAAGAACCCATGTAATATCTGCGAGCCAAACATAAGCCCTACCGATTGCGGCGGAAAAAAGAAAAATAATAAAACGAATATGGTTGAAATAAATAAGGCAATGCCAAACACATCTCTTTTTCCATATTTATCTGCCAGGCGTTTTGAAAGGGTGATGCCAATGATCATAAAAATAATGCCACCTGCATTGAACAAACCAAAGCCGGCAGACACAGGGTCTTCACCAAAGAAGTTGATGCCCATATTGGAAAGACTATGTAATATAGGGGTGATAAAACTTGTAAGACTTTCCTTGTCTACATAATTTTTAAAATAGTATACATAAGAACCACCTTTCATCGCCAGTGTTATAAACACAAGCGTTGTAAGCAGGAGCATCACTACCCAGGGTTTGTTTTTGAACAGGTCGCCCAGGTCTTCTTTAAGACTTGATTTTTGTTCGGGTTTGGGAACAATACGTTCTTTAGTGGTCAGGAATGTAATTAATAACATCACTGTTCCTATTATTGCCAGCCAGGTCATTACTTTTTCTATACCGATGGCTTTGTCGCCCCCGCCCGCGGATTCTATAATAGGCAACATAAATACCTGCACAAAAAACTGCGCGAACATGACTGCTACAAACCGGTAGGCCGACATACTGTTCCGTTCTTTCATATCGCCCGTTATAACGCCGCTTAAGGCCGAATACGGGAGATTATTGGCGGCATATAACAACAATAACAGGGTATAGGTGACCCCAGCGTAAATTCGGTTTCCCTTACAAGTAAAACACTGTTTTCCA
>CAZGSG010000064.1:0-7218 GCA_964528095.1 uncultured Terrimonas sp. | reverse complement strand
TCAGGTGTGCTAAAAGCCAGTAAGGCGATAACGCCGAGTGGTATTGCGGTAAATAAGATCCAGGGCCTGAATTTACCCCATTTGGAGACTGTTCTGTCGGCGAGCGCGCCAATAACAGGATTAAATCCGAAAGCAGCAACCAGCCCTACAATCAATATGATGGCAGAAGCGTGATTGGCTTCCAGCCCATATATGTCTGTATAGAAATAGGCCAGGTAGGTCATAAGCGTTTGAAACACGAGATTGGCTGCCAGGTCGCCCAGGCTATAACCTACTTTTTCAACTACAGACAGTTTATGTGAAGTGCTTTTGCTCATGGTCTTGGTTTATTTAGAAGATCAGAATCCTTTTTTTGTTTTGTTTTTTTCAGTTTCTATTACTTTATAGAAAGCTGGTTTGGGTTTGAATTCCCTGTCGAATAATAATGGGTAATTCGTTCTGCCTCTTACGGGCCAGTCATTGAGCCAGCTTTGCCCGTCATTCACTCCCCAGAATGTTATTCTTGTTATTTTATCCCTGTGTTTTAAAAAAAGATTGAACAATGCCTCATAGTCTTTCGCCAATTGTTGCTGTACACTATCGGGCAACCCGTTGGGGTATGGGTTCATACTGGGAGCATTGGTCATACGCTGGCTCACATCAGCGCCCTGCACATTGCGGGGCAACACTTCGATATCCAGTTCAGTGAACATTACCTTAAGACCTAAGGCCGCATACTGGAGTATACTTTGTTCGATGTCTTTCAACGGCACTCTTCCTATATGCCAGTGGCCCTGTATGCCCACGCCGTCGATGCGAACACCTGCAGCCTGAATTTTTTTAATTAGCGAAATACAACCCGCCCGTTTGGCAGGTTGTTCATTGTTATAGTCGTTGTAATATAATTCCGTAGTAGGAGATGCCGCCTGCGCCAGTCTAAAAGCTTCTGTAACAAAACCATCACCCATCTTTTCAAGAAAAATGGACTTACGCATCGTACCATCTTCATTTAACGCTTCGTTCACTACATCCCATGAAAAAACCTTTCCACTATAGCGGCTGGCGATCGTATTGATATGATTGGAAAAAAATAGCTTGAATGAATCCGTATTTTGGATCTGGCGGGCATATGCAGGTAGCTGACTATGCCAGATGAGGGTATGGCCATTGATCTTAATACCATATTTTTTGCCATAATCAATCAATTTATCAGCCAGCTCAAAATTATACGTGTTCCATTGTGGA
This sequence comes from uncultured Terrimonas sp., assembly GCA_964528095.1. Taxonomy (GTDB): domain Bacteria; phylum Bacteroidota; class Bacteroidia; order Chitinophagales; family Chitinophagaceae; genus CAZGSG01. The sequence goes on along the minus strand of CAZGSG010000064.1, from coordinate 5,994 downwards.
TGAATGATCTCGGCCTTCATTATATTTTCAGGAGTGGCCATATTGAATTGTTGGGGCACCAAAGCCGCCGCTTGAGGATCTTTTTCTTCTATCTGTTCGGTATTGAGCGCCGTACCAATGGCAAAATCATTGCTAAAAACTTTTTTTAATGATGGTAGCTGTCCCGGTGCTGTATTCTTTTTGCCGGCAGAACAACCAGCAAGTAACAAGCCGCCAAAGAGCAGTACCATTCCTCCTGTTATTTTATTTATCATGCGATTATTTTTTATTGATCTCATAAAGCGTTTCGGAAGGACCGAGATAGGATTTATCTGTATCGCCAAAATCCACCACAATTTGCTGTAGCACCAGTCCCGGGTTAACCATCCAGTATTTAATAGTATGCCTGCCCGGTTTGTTTATTTTATGGGTGCTTGATTTAATAATACTATTTTCTGCAACCCACTTATTCCAGATGCCGCTGATGGAATTTTTGTCTTCTTTATTAATGCTGATGATCTGCGGTGCCTCATCATCAACGGAGATCGCATATTGCAAACCCTCTGCGGTATTATGAAAATTGAGGGTAGGAGAGTGGTACGTATTAATGTAGAACCCACCTTCGCTATATGTATAGATTTCGTATTCCAGGTGAGGCGAATTGCCAGCCGGCTTTTGCGCCGGGGCAGTAACAGGAAAGGCGGTGACAGCGGAACCCCTGCGCCCGTGATCAGGCAATACCTGCCATTTTACCGCACCGCTGTTGATGATCCTGGTATAATGATCTGCGGCTATCGAGATCCCTGTTTTTTCTTCCTGGTAAAATACATTTCCTTTTACACCTGCGGGAACCGCAGCCCTCTGTACATCAGGTTCACCCGCCGCTGTTTTTTGTAGAACGGAATCAGCGCTTACATACCGGAGTTCCGGTATTTTTTGTCTTACCGGCTGTTGCCAGTATGTATAACCAATATGTGTCTGGCTCATCATATGGTTCCATTTACCATTATTGAGCCGGTGGTATTGTTCCGTGATCAGCGAATCATTACTATAGAGTTGTTTTACTTTGTCTGCGTACAGGTTGGCTTCCGCCCATTTCTTTGAATAAGCTTCTTTATTTAATGCAACATAATAATATAGTTCATTCAGGTTGGCGCAGGCTTTTACCGGGTGCAATACGAGTTGGAAATAAGCGTCTTTGTATGTTGCCGGCAATGTGTTGTTGATCGCCTCTGCTTCTTGCAGAAGACTATTGTATTCATTGACTACTGTTTCCCATTCATTATTGGCAAGACTATAGGTGCCGGCATCCAGTAATTCCGGTTTTCTTCTCGCATTGTATTTTGCGTAAGTGGCCAGTATGCGGGCAATGGTTTTCGCATGTTGTTTTCCAAACTGTGCCGCTGCCCAGTTTTCGCTATAAGCCTGCAGGTCGGCCGGGCCTATCTTATCAGGGTTCCATGCATAATCGAGGAAAAAGGAAATGGGGAATTCCATTGGTTTAATGTCGCCTACATTTACGATCCATATTTCTCTTGCCTTATATTCATATGCCAGGTGCATTTGCTCCCAGATGCGGGGGAGTGGATTTGTATTAAGCCATTTATAATTTCTCGGCCCGCCAACATAATCAAAATGATAGTAGATGCCATAACCCCCTTTTCTTGTCTTTTCGTTCAGCTTTGGGAGTTTCCTGATATTACCCCAGTTATCATCACAAAGCAATAGTGTTACATCATCCGGTACTCTCATGCCTTTGTCGTAATAGTCCTGCACTTCTTTGTACAGCGCCCACAACTGTGGAGTTTGTGCGGCTGGTTTACCCGTGACGTCTTCAATGATAGTACGCTGGTCTTTCACAATTCTTTCCAGCAGGGCAGTAGCAGTTTCTCTGCTCATGGGTTCATCTCCATCGCCGCGCATTCCGATGCTCACAATTTTTTCATTCGTTGCCCGCTGCATGCCAGCTTTCCAGAATTGTTGTAACCGTAGTTCATTACTATCGTAATTCCATTTACCGGTCCCGTATCTTCTCCACTCATCATGTGCCCGCATCAGCGGTTCATGGTTTTAATTGCCGACCCCTTTCCCGTAACGGTCTGCCATTTTTATGTTCAATGAATCATCATCATAAAAAGCATTTCCCCACATGGCCGGCCACAGGTAATTTCCTTTTAGCCTTAATATGAGTTCAAATACCTTTTCATAGAACTGGTGATTAAAGCCGCCAAATTTTTCCTTGCTCCAACTGGACAATGCAGGAGCTTCATCATTGATGAAAATGCCCCGGTATTTTACTTTTGGCACATCACTGATCGAGATATTTTTTTTGAGGTATAGATTCGTTGTCTTTTTTACCGGCACGTCTGCCCACCAGTACCAGGGAGATACACCCAGTTGTTTCGATAATTCAAAAACCCCATAGGCCGTTCCTCTTCTATCACTCCCGGAGATAACAAGACTATTGCTGAAGCTTTGTATATGGTATCCTTCCCATTTATTTTTTACTGCACTGTTGTTCAGGTTGCCTTTTTTTTCGAGGGATTTGATCAGCGATGATCGTTCTGCAGATCCTATCACTATACAGGTGCCGCCGGGAATACTGTTAGACAGGACAGGCTTCACACCCGTGACCATTTCGATATCCTTCTGCAATAACATCGCAGCCTGCTGCACCAGTTCGAAATCGCCCGGATCAACGCAGATCACCACGCCGGTAAGCGAAAATGCATTTGCCGATGGTTTATCAACGACCAATGATTGCGAATGGCAACAGATCGTGAACAGGATTATGGTGACAACGGTTAATAGTTGTTTCATGTGCAGGATTTTTTTAGAAACCGATACTGTTTCCTCCATCAACAGGCAATACAACACCTGTAATAAATGCCGCCGCATCACTCGTAAGGAAATAAACCGCGTCTGCTATATCAGTAGGCTGTCCCATCACACCCATCGGGGTGCGCCCGAATACCTTTGCTTTTCTTTCCGGGTCACTGTCCAGTGCTTTTGCAGTCATTTCGGAATAGATAAAACCCGGTGCGACAGAATTCACCCGGATACCTTTAGGCGATAATTCAACAGCCATGGCTCTTGTCATGCCATCAACAGCGGTCTTGCTCGCGCTGTAGGCAATCACTTTAGGAATTCCATATTGCGCAGCCATGGAACTTATATTGATGATGCAGCCCGACTGGTGTTGCAGCATATTTTTTGTCACTTCACGACTCATTGTAAAAACCGCGCTGAGATTTGTCAGGATGATCTGGCTAAACTCTTCATCGGTTACGTCGATAAAATCTTTTTTCATATTAGCCCCGGCATTGTTCACCAGTATATCGATCTGGCCATACTGATCAATTATCTTTTGTATAAAACCAGGAATAGAAGGAAGATCGGTCACATCGCAGACATGCGCATGGCATAATTCGCCTAATTTCTCTTTAGCGGCATCCAACTTTTCTTTATTTCTTCCGGCGATGATAGTTTGAATTCCGTTTTGTACAAATTTTTCCGCAATGGCCAGGCCAAGACCTGAGCCTCCACCAGTGACAATAGCTAATTTTCTTTTCGTTGCAGTCATGTTTCTTGTCAATTTAATTTTGTTGCTTAATTACCAGGAGCAAAAGGAAAACGCAGGCTTTTATAATACTCCAGTGTTTCAGCAGGTTTTTCGTATAATGCAGGAATGGGTAGTTTACTGAATGTCTGGAAATACAATAAGCAGGCATTTCTCCACCAGACAGCTTCATCATGTTGTATTTTTAAAAGCATGCTTACCTGTTCAAAACGTTGTTTGTCCACGAATGGCATTAATCCTTTCCAGGTGTCCTGCGATGCTTTTACTTTTTCAGCCCCTGTATAATATTGATAACATAGTTCTTCCCATAGCGTCTTCCCGCTTTTCATCCGAAAGCTCCAGGGCACATGATGAAACCAGAGAAGATTTTTTTCTTCGCAATTCATCATGTCTGACCATAGTTTTCTTGCCTCGGGATAATATTGCGCCAGAGCATTGCTTCCTGTCTCCGTTCTGTTAAAACCTATACCGATACTATCAGCCTTATGATAATAAACAGGATTCCATTCAGGGCGGGGTAGATTGTTTACCCAGGGAGCGGGACCATAGTGATGACCAGTACCCATGATATGATGCAGACCGATCGGGTTGGAATACTGTACAAGGATGTCACGACTTTCCAGCATCAGTTTTACTGTACTTTTTAAAAAATGAGAATTATTGGTAAAGCTCATCCGGAGCCATTCATCGGCGATCTGTTGACTGGAGAGTGTATAATCCCATGACAGGCGACCCAGTGCATACCAGTTGGCATGGGCAAAAGGATGGCCGCACCAGTTCATGTCGTTGCCTATATTGGCAACGCCTGCCATACCGCTGAGTGGATGATTGTCCAGGCTTCCATCGATCACGTGAGCAACCGTGCTGCCTTTTCCTTTATAATAAGTATCGCTTTCCAGTGTTTCTTTAAATAGTGGCGCAAGAAAAACAAGATTTGTAGCCTGGCCGAGGTATTCCTGTGTAACCTGGAACTCCATCATCAGCGGTGTTTTGGGCATGGCGCCAAACAGCGGATGAAAAGGTTCACGCGGCATAAAATCAATGGCCCCGTTTTTTACCTGTACCATTACATTGCTGCTGAACTTACCATCCAATGGTACAAAATCATCATAGGCTTGCTTATGCCGGTCTACCGGGTTTTCATTGCTATACACGAAAGCCCTCCAGATAACAATTCCCTTGTAGGGAGCAACAGCATCTGCAAGCATATTCGCGCCATCGGCATGTGTTCGCTTATAGTCCTGCGGGCCGGGTTGTCCTTCACTGTTAGCCTTTACCAAAAAACCGCCAAAGTCAGGCACATAAGTATAAATCTCTTTTATTTTTTCTTTCCACCAGTTCCGTACTTCTTCATTAAGGGGATCGGCAGTTTTTAATTTTCCAAGTTCAATAGGTGCACTGAAGCGGGCGGTCAGGTACACTTTAATACCATAGGGTCTGAACAGATCAGCCAACGCTTTTACTTTTTCCAGGTAGGGTTTTGTCAGGATAATCGCATTCGCATTCACATTGGTCAATACAGTTCCGTTTATACCAATCGAAGCATTGGCTCTGGCATAATCGATATAACGGCGGTCAATATAACCGGGCAGCGTATGCCAGTTCCAGATCGAAAAACCGGCATATCCTCTTTCTACGGTCCGGTCCAGGTTGTCCCAATGGTTCAGCATGCGGCGTTTGATCCTGGGAAAAGAAATAATATGAAGCTGCTCAACAGCCTGTTCTGTTTGCAGCAGGCGCAGGAAATGAAAAGCGCCATATAAAACGCCTGTGTCTGAATTTCCACTGATGAGAATACATTTTTTACCGTTCAGTATTTTTGAAATGATAACAAACCCTTCTTCACCTGTTTTTTCCAGCAGCGAGTTGATGCCGGCATTCCTGATCAGGGTAGAGGAGGCCGGCGTGCCTGCTATGATCAATCCATCGCGATCGGCAGAAGCACTGTGAATGATCTTTGTTTGAAGTAAGCCGGTCAAAGCCGTAGATAATTCATCTTTTACAATCTGCATAGTGGCCGATGAACCATTTATGAACAGCGCGGTAACAGCTTTACGGTATGACTGAAGCAACGGTTTATTTTCAACCGGTTTATAACGTAACCACAGATCATAGCCGGATTCCCCTTTAGCAGCAAGAAAGAGAAAAAAATATAAAGCGAATAGTATGTTTCTTTTCATATGAACAACAAGCTATTTTAGGTTGACTCACTTTTTCAATGATGATTTGCGGATAATGAGTTCTGAGCGGATCACAATAGTGTTGGTATGTTTGATATCTGTAATGCCTTTAAGGTGATTGATTAAATTCCTTGCGGCAATTTCTCCCATATCAAAGCCAGGGTAATCGATCGTTGTTAATTGCGGTTCGATGATCTTCCCGATCGGGTCGTTATTAAAGCCTACGACCGCAATATCTTCCGGTATACGTACGCC
>CAZGSG010000063.1:0-24314 GCA_964528095.1 uncultured Terrimonas sp. | reverse complement strand
GGCGGTTACTATTCAGAACAATGGGTGGCCGGCCAGGAGCCCCGGTTCACTAAAAGGGCAGTACATGCGCGAGGGGACGAATGGTACATATTGGGATGCAGCACCACAGTCGGTCCATATCGCGGCTATTCCGGGCGGTAGCACACTCTCCGCGCAATATGTTTTTGCTATCCCCATTCGTAACCTCGGCGCAGGCTCTTACAATCTCGGGTTCCGTGTGCAGGCAGACGGCACTGCAACGGTTGCGGAATCGAATGAATTGAACAATGAGTCCAGGACCTTACAGGTGAGGATTAATCTTTAAAATAAAGACAATGAAAAATAAACTGCTTTTACTCGCGATGCTGATAAATGCAGGAGTAAGCGCGCAAAGATTGCCCACCGGGCAGCCAGGGCAACGCATTTTACCAACACCGAAGATTCAGCCATTAAAACCTGCGGACCTTATTGTGACGGAGTTTTCCCTGGTATCTGCGGCACGCAACAGGGCCACCAAGAATGTGCAGGTAGTAGTGCGGGTGACTGTCAAAAATAACGGAGCTCAGCAAGCGACTGGTACGGTGCTCAAAGGATCTGCTACCAAAGAAATGAGTATTCCCTGGGCGGTACTGGACGGTCTGGTGAAAATAAACAAGCTTGGTCCTGGTGAGTCCGCCACTACTACATGCACGTTTGTTTATGGCAAGGGCCCCGTGGAAAATTTACAACGTTTTTACTTCCGTGTAAGGGCTGATGCCCTGAATGATATCGCAGAGTCGGATGAACAAAATAATTATTCAGAAGGCATATTGATCGCACTCTAACCACTATCTCCAGGGTTGATCTCAGTACTTAATAAATAAAATATGAAAATACTTTCCACACTGTTAAGCATCGTCCTTTTTTGTTCCTGCAACAATCAGGTAAAAGATTCGAAAGAAAGTCCTGCTACAGCTTCTTCCTCCACTTCATCAGCATCCATAGCTGATAAAGGTGGGTGCAGTTCATTTTTCTGGTTTAAAAAAGGCGGGGTATTAGAATATGATATGAGCGATGGTACTGGTAAATATGTGAGGAAAACCAGGACCACTATCGATGAGGTACACCAGGAAGGAGCCGCGTTGGTGGCCGAATATTCCACCACGTTTGGCGAAGACAAAAAAATCGAATCGACCTACAAGTGTGAAGGTGATAAATTATATATGAACATGAAATCGTTGTTTGATAATTCCCTGGGCGCAATGAAGCTACCTGGTGTTGAACTGCAGGTCGACGATGCCATGCTTTCATTCCCCTGGGATATGAAACCGGGTGATAAACTGGACGATGCGACCTTCCAGATAAAAGCAAAATTGAATGGAAAAGATTTCATGACCATAAAAAGTACGATCAGTGATCGGCTGGTTGAGAAGATGGAGGAAATTACCACGGCTGCCGGTACGTTCAAATGTATGAAGCTTACAGAAAAACACTCTACCTATACAGGCCCGGGCGGCCAACAGGGTGGTACTACCAGCGTTACAAGATCAATTCAATGGTTTAACCCGAATACCGGTCTTATCAGGTCGGAGTCTTATGGTGAGGATGATAAGTTGCAGTTTCGTTCAGATTTAATCAATGTTCAATAATTCATACAAACATGATAAAGAATACAACTTATTTACACTTGCTGCTGGTGCTGTTGTCACTGGCTGCTTGCCTGCATGCCAGCACGCAGGGTATAGGAACTAAAAACCAGCTTCCTGTTGCTACTATCGAATCCGCCATACAGAAGGATAAAGCCGCAGGCAAAATAACACAGCAGGGATTTAAACTGGTGTATACCCCATCGAAAGGAGAGGATACTGCCGGCATCAGGAAAAAATATCAGCCCCTGATCAGTAAATCAGGGAAGCCTTACGGGCTTTCCTTTGCTCCTACAGGCAATACAGCCGGATCAACTGCGATTACTTCGCCTGTCAATATCACACCTGCAAGGGCTGGCAGTACACCTATTGCTGCTTTACCCAGGAGTGTGAATACGGCAGCGAACAAACACCTGGTAGCAGACCATAAGATCACCGGCATTATACCCGACCGGGGACCAAGAGGTACAGAAGTCACGATCAGCGGAGAAAAATTTGGCAACAATACGGCCGACCTGCAAGTGAAGGTCAATGATGTAGCTGCCATCATCACTGGGATGTCTGAAAACCAGATCCGCATCATCGTACCCGATAAAGCGGGTTCAGGCCCGGTATCGGTAAAGGTAAAAGACCAGGTAGCTGCGGCCGGATACTACAAGTATGAGTGGACTTGCACAGTGAGCACATTTGCCGGTAGTCCTAATTCAATCGGTGGATCAAATACAAGCGGTATGAATGCAGGTATTTATCGTCCGCAGCATATGTACATCGATGCCAGTGATAATATCTATGTGTTGGGGAGAGTCATTAATAAGTTCGGCGATGTTACCAATGCGAATACTTCCAGTGCAGCGTACCAGGCTTACACAGAAGAATGGAATAAAAGAAAATTCGTCTTTGATAAACAGGGTAACAAATACACGTTGAAGACGCATCATATCACCAAGACCACGCAAAGTGGAGTGGAAACAATATTTGCCGGCGCTTTAAGAGAGGGTAAGCAGGATGGAGAAGGTACGAATGCCGCTTTTGCAGAATTGTCCGGTATATGTATTGATTCCAAAGGCAATCTATTCGTTACAGAAAGGGATGGTATCGAACTAATGAATCACGGTGACAGGGTGCGCATGATTACTCCTGCAGGGTATGTAAGCCTGATTGCGGGCGGCGGAGTGAAAACCATCGGACAAAAAGGGTATAAAGATGGTATCGGCGCTGAAGCGCTTTTTAGTTACCCCTTCGATATCGTAGTCGATTCCCAGGGCGTTCTTTTCGTGAGTGATCATTTTAATAATTGCATTCGTAAGATCACGTTGCAGTAAATTTTTATCTACACTAAAATAAAGTACAATGAAAAAATATCTTCATACCCTATTCTTCTTTTTCCTGGTTGCCGTACTACATGCACAGCCTGCCGATTTTGTGCCAGGATTCAACACTATTTTCGAAGACCGCTTCGAGCTGGATCCCATAGGCGATCTGCCCGCCAAATGGAGCACCAGTGGAGATGGTGAGGTGGTCGCAATTGATAATGTACCAGGCAAATGGTTCAGGATCTCGCAACCGACTGCGGTGAGTCCAGAGCTGTTAAAATCATTGCCGGAAAACTGTACCATTGAGTTTGATCTTTATCTTAAAAGTACAAGCGGTGTCGCCCCGATCATCAGGTTCGGCCTTACTACGCTGAGTGATGTATCCTCGGGTGATGTGTATCGCAGCCATATTTCCGTTAGTCTTAATCATTATAATGAGAATGGTTCGATTATTTATGGTAAGAATATCCAGGATATGGGTGAAAAGGCCTTTCCCCTGGACGGTTATGTATCGCGCATTCTCCATGTAAGCATTTCAATAAATAAAACGAGGCTACGTGTTTATCTCGATGATAAAAAAGTGGTGGACCTGCCGAAACTGATGACACCGGAATACCGGCACAACTTCTTCATCGCCTCTTCGCCTATTATTCCCTCGCCTGAAGAAGGGGTTTATTTCAGTAATGTACGAATCGCGGCGGGCGAAGCGGATGCAAGAAGCCTGTTGATCAAACAACTCATGGAACAGGGTTCCGCTATTACCAACGAGATACAATATAATCCGCAAACCAATGAACTCACTCCCGAATCACAACCGCTTATTGATCAACTTGGCCAGGCCTTGCAACAAAATCCTGATGTGAATATCCAGGTGAATAGTATAGAAGAAATTCCTCCCGGTGATCCGCTGGTGGATGCCAGCACGGGTGAAGTACTGGAAAGCGGCGCTGAAATAAAACTGCTGAAAGCTTCATTAAAAAAGAAAGCGGATAAAATAAAAAACTACCTGGTGAATAAATTCAAGGTCAAAGCGGCGCGTATCGTTTCAGATGTAAAAGTAAAAGCAGGACAAGTGGCTGAAAAGAATAAAATAGCCGGCAAGACTAAAAACCTTTTCACCGAGTTCATAAAACTGGATGCCGCGGGTAACTCATTGCAACAGTAATGATCAGTTGGTATGGGTTACAAGAGTTGAAGATATGATTAGGCCATCGGTAATACTGTAAGCGCTCGTATTTTTTATAAATACATTATACAACCTACAATGAAAAAAATAATCAGTTTATTCATAGTTGCTAGCCTTTCCTTTGCGGCTACCGCACAGGACAAGAATAAAAAACCTGCAGGCGTACAAACTGCCATTACACCTGCATCGCCCCGGATCATTGTATCGGATAAAGTAGCGTTCGAAGCGGTCATTAGCAGACCGCAATCAAGCCCACACACTCCCATGCGTTTTGATGAAGTGAAATACAATTACGGAGATGATTTTTCGCTTCCGCAAAACACCTTCACTGTACCCACTTCAGGATTGTATTTTCTTTCACTTAATACCAGCTGGAATGGCTTCGGGTGTACATATGGGGTAGGAGGCGGGGTATCATTGACGATATTAAAAAATGAAAGAGAAAGTGTACGGGGCACAACGGTACCTGCCACGCATCATACGGTATCCGGCTTCGATGCATCACTTGCCTTTTCTACCAGGCTTTCTGCGGGAGATAGGCTAACGATCATGGTTACCCCTTTTTTATGTACAGCGGGAAGCGGTAGCTTACCCATTTTGCAGCAGGCGAATTTTAGCGGGTATAGAGTGTTTGCTGACTGAGACGGTACATACTCTTTCGGTAAAGATTGTTTTCAATTGCGCCCTCTTACATGATCATGTAGTAGTTTCTCAATGGCCTGCTATTTAGCTTTACCTCATTATCAAATAAAATATTATTTTATGAAACAAGTTCAGTTTATTACAATAGGCATTCTACTCTTTCTTGGGTTTAGTATCACCGTGGCTGCACAACTTAAAACGGGAGATATCGTAAAAATCAAAAGTGTAAGTAGTGGCAAATATGCCAAACCTGTAAGTGTTGATAATAATGCAGGTACTGTGCTCACTAACCAGGTAGTGATTTTCAGCAATAGTAATGACGCGGGGTTAAAATGGAAGGTACTGGCCTCTACGGACGGTTTTGTTAGGTTTCAGAACCTGGGCAGTAACAAATTCCTTGGTATCTTAAATGCCGACAAAAAGAAATACGGAATGATACATGAAAAGTTAGTTGCACGTGGAGACGACCTGTTTTGGAAACTGGAAAAAACATCAAAGGGTTTCAAACTAAAAAATAAGGGCTCCAATCTATTTGCTGCCATTGAGGGTGGGGGTTCAGCTGATAATGCAAAACTCATACAATGGTCTGATGATGGCCAGAATGATATCGTATGGCAATTTGAAAATGCCCAAAGCGGAAGCTCCGATGCCACTGGGAAAAAAGTATTATTTGATGTTGTGTTAAATTATATCAGTGTTTCTGAAGCTACCCGTAACAGGATAGATAATGGTGATTGCAGAAGGACCTTCGGACAGGTAAGTACAGAACTCTGGGAGCTTGATGAAAACAATGAAATGAAAACAAGATTGAAGTCATATAATAATATGCCCGAGCTGTTGTATAATCAAACAAATTATTCAAATCCTCCTACAGCTGGTTTAAGCCAGTACCAGGATAATCTGTCTGCCTCCGCTAAAAATCAAATGGGAAAAGTAACTTATAATATTCCCGAGACTTTGCTGAAAGGCAAAAAGATAATGCTGGTAGTAAAAACAAATATTGGTACCCGCCACAAGGATAATGATTTTGCTACCTATGATGCGTTGAAGATGAAGGAAGAAGAACAAAATACATTTATACTCGACTATAGGGCCAGCCGTACAGAAATCATCGAAAAGATCACCGACCTCACAGCCTCGGGACGCAATATGCACTTACAGGATTTTGTAATTCCATTTGCCGCGTTTCAAAAAACGGATGATACACATAAAGTATGGGTAAAATTCAGTTGTAAACTGAACTAAACTTTTCGGGTAATAAAAACTTTTCCATTACACCTTTCCTGGGGTTGGCCTGATAGCCAACCTTTTCTGTTTGTGATTGCATAGATTGTTGGGAGAGATTCTTAAAGAGGTTTTTTAACACGGAGGCGCGGGTGATTATTCTTCTTAATTGGTGTTACTTATTTGTCTGCAATCAAAGTATAAATGTACTTTGAAATAAGGAGGCACGGAAGTAGATCGGACTGCTCGATTTACTTCCGTGCCTCCTTATTTTGAAACTCACTATTTAGTAAGTTCAAGTGAAATATAAATCGCAAATAGAATGAAAGACGACCCGTGCCTCTGTGTCTTAAAACTTTTTTAGTACACCCTCTCGAAATACCCCCCACAGGGTATATGATATTTTATGCCCAATGAATAATTTCAGACGATCAATTCTTATTATATGAAAATACGTACTGGCATTCTTTTCCTGTTCCTCTTCGCCTTTGTGCTGGCTCACGCGCAGGACAATGAACTCATCCCTTATCGCAAAGGCGCCAGGTATGGCTTTGCTAATAAAAAGAAGGAGATTGTTATTCCCGTCATCTATGAATCAGCATCCTTATTCAGTGAAGGACTGGCTGCGGTAAAAGAGAACGGGAAATTTGGTTTTGTCGACAAAACAGGCAAAATGATCATTCCTGCCATGTATGATGGAGCCAGCAAGTTCACAGAAGGGTTGGTAAGTGTAAAACTCAACAACAAAAGGGGCTATATTGATAAAACAGGTAAAGTGGTCATTCCCTTTAAATACGATGATGCCTGGTTGTTCATTGACGGACTGGCCAAAATGAAAATCGGCGATAAATGGGGATTGCTAAATACAAAAGGGAAAGAGATCGTGCCGGCTGAATATAATATGATCAATGAGTTCAAGGATGGCATGTCGTCTGTATCGAAGGAGCGCAAATATGGGTTCATTGATAAAACGGGTAAACTCGTCGTGCCGCTGCAGTATAATTATTCACTGGATTTTTCAGAAGGACTTGCGCCGGTGAATAAGGATAATCTCTGGGGGTATGTAGATAAAAAAGGTAAAGAAATAGTGGCACCCAAATATAAGAGCGCTTACCTGTTTATCGACGGGCTTGCGTATGTAGACCTGAACGGTAAAAAAGGATTTATCAATAAAAAAGGGGAAGAAGTGATCATTCCGCAGTATGATGATGTTGGCGCTTTTTATGAAGGACTGGCAAGAGTTTCGCTGGGTGGTAAAAGTGGTTATATCAATAAATCAGGTAAGCTGGTCATCCCGGTATCTTTTGAAAGTTATGGAGGAAAATTCTCTGATGGGCTCGCTATTGTGAATGTCAATGGCAAAAAAGGATTTATCAATAAGACCGGTGAACTGGTGATCCCTGCAAAATATACGCTGGCAGAGGATTTTACAAACGGCATTAGTATGGTAAAGTTTAACCAGCGTTATGGGTATATCGATAAAACCGGCAAGGAGATCATTCCTTTCAAATACGAGGAGGCTTATCCGTTCGTAAAAGGGCTTGCCGTGATTTATATTAAAGGGAAATATGGGTATTTAGATGAGAAAGGGGTTGAGTATTGGGAGGACTGAAAAAGGATGCTAGATGACATGATGTTGGATGACGGATAATACATATTGGATGATGGATGACCGATGCTGATAACGGATATTAAAACAGCTGATGTTTTAGGAAACTAACAAGTGTAAGATCCAATATCTGCTATCCAATATCCAGAGTATCCAAGTATTATCCCATATTATGAAACACTTTCTGCACATCCTCATCCTGCTCCAGCCGGTCTATGAGTTTGCTCACATCCTCGGCCTGTTCATCTGAAAGCGGTACTGTTGTACCGGGTATCCATTCGAGTTCTGCGCTGATCGGTGTGATGCCTTTTTCTTCAAGTGCTTTTTGCATATTACCAAAGTCGGTGAATCCACACCGCACAACCAGGATATCGTCGCCGTTTTCGGCATTGCTTTCTCCCAGTTCTTCCAGTCCAAAATCAATGAGCTCCAGTTCCAGGTCTTCAGCACTCAATCCTTCGGGTTTGAGCTTGAAGGTTCCCATTTTTTTAAACTGGAAAGCCACACTGCCGCTATTACCCATTACTCCATGGCCTTTATTGAAATGCGATTTTACATTCGCCACGGTTCTTACGTGGTTATCAGTAGCAGTTTCAACCAGTATAGCCACGCCATGGGGTCCGTATCCTTCATAAAGGATCTCATCGTAATTCACGAGTTCTTTGCCCTGCGCTCTTTTAATGGCAGCTTCCACACGGTCCTTCGGCATGCCCACACTGCGGGCATTCTGAAAGCAGCGACGAAGAGCAGCATTTGAATTAGGGTCAGGGCCGCCTGCTTTTACAGCAATCACGATCTCTTTACCGATACGGGTAAAGTTCTTGGCCATTTTGTCCCAGCGGGCAAACATGCTCGATTTACGTACTTCAAATATCCGTCCCATGGTGAAAATTGTTTTTCGTTGTTTAAGGCCAAAGCTGTTTGTGGAATAAGCTTTGGGATGGCAAATTTAAGATAATACCGGAAAATCAGGAACCGTTCACAAACAAAGAGGCGGCATTTATTCAACGCCGCCTCTTAAGATCTTGATTATAATGAGTGCAGGTTAGTCCTTACCGTCTGGTTTTCCCAGTTTCATTCCAAAAACGACCAGGTGAATAACTGCAAATGCAATAGAAATATATAATAAGGTCCTGTCTGCTTCAAAACCCACTGTGTATTGATGCAGTAAGCCTGCAACAATAAGAAGAAGGCTTAGTCCCAGGCCTGTATAGTTTGCCATTTTCATTCCCTTCCTGTTGGTAGAGCCATTTCCGAGATGGCTGTTTTTAGCTCCATATACCAGGTAAATATCGAGGCCGATCAGCATCCATACCAATAAACGGATCCATGTATCCATTGGCAGGAATACCATCATGAATAAACACACACCTATGCCCAATATTGGTACTAATGGTACTAGTGGTGTTTTAAAAGCTCTTGGCAGATCGGGCATTTTCTTACGCATTACCCATACGCCGATACATACCAGGATGAATGCGAATAAGGTTCCGATACTTGTCATTTCACCTACTACTCTTGCAGGTACAAATGCCGCAAACAAACTTACAAACAGCATGAACAACAGGTTGCTCTTTGCGGGTGTCTGCCTCTTGGGATTAACACTGGAGAATATTTTAGGGATCAGTCCGTCTTTGCTCATACTGAAGAATACCCTGCTCTGTCCCATCAGCATCACCAGGATCACCGAAGCGTATCCTGCGAGAATGGCCACCAGGATCGCCATGTTCAACCAGGGATAATCCGGTTTGATAGCACCGGTTGCATCAGCGGTTCCCATATGATCGATCGCCACAGCTACAGGCGCGATACCATCTTTACCGGCAAAACTGGTATAGCTTGTCACCCCGGTCATAACGTGGGCAAATAATATATACAATACAGTACAGATGGCGAGTGAACCCAGGATACCGATCGGCATATCCCGTTTGGGGTTTTTTGCTTCCTGCGCGGCCGTACTCACCGCATCAAAGCCGATATAGGCAAAGAATACAATGGCGGCTGCCCGGATAATACCACTGAAACCAAAATCGCCGAATGTACCCGAATTATCAGGTATATATGGATTGTAGTTGTCGTTATTAATATATTTCCATCCAAGGAAAATGAAGACGAGCACAACCGTCACTTTCAATCCCACGATGATGGCGTTTACAAATGCGCTTTCTTTTGTTCCTCTTATCAGCAGCAAGCTCATCAATACGATAATGAATACGGCAGGAAGATTAATGATACCACCATCCCATGGCCCTACAGTCAGGTCATGTGGCAGATGAATATCAAACCCTTCGAGGAAACGAACCAGGTAGCGGCTCCAACTGATACCTACCGTGGCTGCACCAACGGCATATTCCAGTACAAGGTCCCATCCGATGATCCATGCGATGAATTCACCCATGGTAGCATAAGAATAAGTATAAGCACTTCCGGCTACCGGTATCATTGATGCGAACTCAGCATAACACAAACCGGCAAAAAGACAACCCAGGGCTGCCACAACGAAAGAGATGGTGATGGCCGGACCTGCGTGGTTGGCGGCTGCCATTCCAGTGATAGAAAATAAACCCGCACCGATGATGGCGCCAATGCCTAAAGCTATTAAGCCGCCCGCACCTAATGTTCTTTTTAATGTATGGCTACCTGTTTCCTGGGCCTCATTTAAAAGAACATTCATCGGCTTTCTGACAAATAAACTCATAAGTCGTTTGATTGTAGTTTGGAATAAACAGTTTCTAAAAGAAGCTGAAAAATAGTGATTTCTGTCAAAAGCCAGCAAAAAGTTTTCTAAAATCATCCCCATAAACAGAATCCCCGCATTTTGCTATTATTTGAAAGTAAACCTTTAGTTTTGAGACTTTAGCAATTTGAGTATGAATAAACGCAAAGCCGGACTGCTTTCTCTTATTTTATTTACAGCGACAGCCGTTATTCATTTCCTGCATTTTGAGAACCTGGTCACCATCGGCGATGCCGCATTACTCGCTTCAAGATGGATCTTTGTGGCCAGCCTGGTTGTTTTCGGTGTTTACAAAAGATCACTCACTACCTGGATCCTGGTAGCCATGGCGATAGGGGTAGAAATAGGGCTTGATTTCAGGGAGTTTTCACAGAACCTATCTTTTTTAAGCGCTATATTTCTTCGCCTGGTAAAGACCATTGTTGCACCATTATTATTCGCCACGCTGGTGGTGGGAATAGCCAGTCACTCTAACCTTAAACAGGTAGGACGAATGGGCTGGAAATCATTGCTCTATTTCGAGGTAGTCACAACGCTGGCTCTGTTTATCGGCCTGTTGTTTATTAATATCACCAAGGCGGGCGTAGGCATCATCGTTCCGGAAAGCCTCCGTAAAACGCTGCCTGAAACAAAGATCAAGACCTGGCACGATCATATCGTCGATATATTTCCCGAGAATATCATCAAATCGATCTATGAAGGCAACGTATTGCCCATCTTAGTATTCAGGGTTATTTTCGGTATTGCACTGGGGCTCCTGAATGAGAAAAGGAAAAAGCCCATGCTTGATTTTGCGGAAAGCCTGGCGGAGACGATGTTTAAATTCACCAATATCGTTATGTATTTCGCGCCGTTTGGGGTTGGGGCGGCCATAGCTGTGACGGTGGGTCACCTGGGTATTGATATCCTAAAGAACCTGGCCCTGTTGCTTATTACACTTTACCTGGCTTTAATCGCTTTTTTAGCCTTTGTATTACTTCCCATAGCGCTTTGGGTAGCCAAAATACCAGTAAAAAAATTCATCCAGGCCATCCGCGAGCCGGTATCCATCGCATTTGCCACCACGAGTTCCGATTCCGCCCTGCCCAAGGCACTGGAGAATATGGAACGTTTCGGGGTGCCCCGTAAGATCGTTTCTTTTGTAATTCCCACAGGTTATACATTCAATCTTGACGGAACAACGCTTTACCTGTCACTGGCATCGATATTTGTGGCGCAGGCGGCAGGAATGGATCTTTCTATAGGGGAGCAGGTGCTGATCGGTCTTTCATTGATGTTGACGAGCAAGGGAGTTGCAGCAGTGCCAAGAGCATCCCTGGTGATCCTGATCGCTACAGCACATACGTTTCAATTACCGCTTTGGCCCATCATGGCTATATATGGTATTGATGAATTAATGGACATGGCCCGAACTTCTGTCAATGTTATTGGTAATACATTGGCAAGTTGTGTGATCGCCCGATGGGAAGGCGAATTTGACGATCAAAAAGCATTGGCATTTAATGAAAGCAAGGCCGATGCAATTATTGAATAAAAAGTTTATATAAAAATTACATGCAAAGTTTACTGGACATTTACCTGCTCAACAGCGAAGGATTTTTACAACGCTTCATTACCTGGATCATTGAATACGGGGGCTTGTACATACTATTGCTGGTCATATTTGCCGAAACGGGATTATTCATTGGATTTTTCTTTCCCGGCGATTCCTTATTATTTGCAGCCGGCATCTATGCAGATGAGTTATCTAAAAAATTCATGGGCATACCTAAAGAAGAAGCTATAAGCTTTGGGCTGCCGCATATCCTGATCATTGTCATGGTCATTGTTGCTTCCATACTGGGTAATATGGTCGGTTACTGGTTTGGCCGAAAAACGGGTCCCTTATTATACGAACGCAAGGAAACATGGATCTTCAAACGGAAACACCTTGTAAGGGCGACCGATTTTTATACACAATACGGCAAGGCAACCATATTCTTGGCCAAGTTCCTTCCCATTATCCGGACATTTGCGCCGATTGTAGCAGGGGTAGTGAAAATGCCGAGACCCGCTTTTATGTTCTATAATATCATGGGTAGTATCGCATGGGTGGCTTCGATGATGCTGGGTGGTTATTTCCTGGAGGCCTGGGTATTGAAGAAATTTGATTTCAGTCTCAAGGACCATATAGAACTTATTACGATCATTATCATTGTTATTACTACTCTACCGGTTCTTTATAAATTATTTTTTGCAAAAAAATCCGTGGTACCACCTCCTGCGGATACAGATGTAAAGTTATAATTGTATGCAGCCTGCCAGGTCCCAGTCTATATTCAGTCTTGCCGTTGTAGTGGCGGCGCTTGGCTATTTTGTAGATATATATGATCTGTTATTGTTTGGCATCATACGTGTTCCAAGCCTCCGCTCTTTAGGTCTTACCGATAGCCAGATACTTACGGATGGCGAAGGTATTTTACAATGGCAGATGTGGGGCCTTCTGCTTGGAGGCATTATTTGGGGAATAATGGGGGATAAACGCGGTCGACTTAGCGTGTTGTTCGGTTCAATTGTTCTTTATTCATTAGCTAATATTTGTAATGGTTTTGTTGAGACGGTAGATCAGTATAAATGGATCCGTTTTATAGCTGGATTAGGACTTGCGGGGGAACTGGGTGCTGGTATCACATTGGTATCTGAACTAACACCAAAAGAGAAGCGGGGTATTGCTACTTCCCTTGTTGCAGGCATAGGTCTTACTGGTGCTGTGGTGGCATTTATTATGAAAGAAAACTTTCATTGGCGCACCTGTTATTTTATAGGCGGTGGGTTAGGCATGCTATTATTACTCCTTCGTATTTCCGTGTTTGAATCAGGCATGTTTCACCAGACAAAGAAGATGAATGTGCAGAGGGGTAACTTTTTTATGTTGTTCAATAATGCAGATCGGTTTAAAAGATATATCCTGGGTATTCTTATTGGATTACCAACATGGTTTGTTATAGGCGTATTAGTCAGTTTTTCGAGTGAATTCGGTAAATGGTTTGGCATCAAAGAAGCGATAGATCCAGGCAAGGCGATCATGTTCGCTTATGCGGCAATATCTATAGGTGATATAGTCATCGGGTTTGTAAGCCAATGGCTGAAAAGTCGAAAAAAGGCGCTATACATTTTTTATAGTATCACAGCGCTGTTTATGATATTGTTTTTTACTACTCAATGGAATGGATCAGCGTCTAAAATGTACTGGATCTGTGCCGGTCTTGGATTTGGTACAGGCTTCTGGGCCATCTTTGTGACGATGGGGGCAGAGCAATTTGGTACAAATATTCGCGCTACAGCCGCCACCACAATTCCTAATATGGTACGCGGTATGTTAGCTGTTTTTATTCTTCCTTTATTCAAATGGCTTCGTAATATAGACGGTATCGGGTATGTTAACGGAGGCATTATTGCAGCTATTATTATTATGGTTATTGCAATTATAGCTTCTTTATTGATTAAAGAAACCTTTCACAAAGATCTTAATTATATCGAAGCAGATTAACGTATAACTGTCTTTCATTTGTCCATAATTTCATCCGGCATCTTCGAAAAATTATCTTTGCCGTATCTATGAGCAACGAATTTCCAAATATCGAAACATCGCCTGATCCTGTTATACAACCTAAAAGGCCAAAATTCCTGCTTATTCGGTTTTCTTCCATCGGTGATATTGTACTCACTACGCCTGTCATACGCTGCCTCAAACAACAGATGCCTGATGCGGAAATACATTTTCTTACGAAGGAATCATTCCGATCGGTAGTACAACACAACCCCTATATTGATAAGCTGCATGTACTGGCGCATAGCTGGGAACTGATGGTACATGAATTGAAACTGGAAGAATATGATCATATTATCGATCTTCATCACAACACAAAAACCTTACGGTTAAAAAAAGCACTGGGAGTGCCTGCTCATTCATTTTATAAATTGAATATTGAAAAGTATATCTATACCAGTATTAAGATCAATATCCTCCCCAAAAAACATATCGTAGACCGGTATCTTGAAACGGTAAAATCATTTGGCGTAAAAAACGATGGCAGGGGTCTTGATTATTTTATCGCTGAAAAAGAAGAGACTACAAAGGCAGATATCCCCGCAGCGCATTATGCGGGCTATATAGCCTGTGTGATCGGTGCAGCGCATGGTACCAAACGCTGGCCGGTTCATAAATGGAAAGAATTTGCTGCAAAAATGGATCATCCATTGATACTGCTTGGTGGAAAAGAAGATGCTGCCAATGGACAGGCGATCGCAGCCGTGGATGATATTAAAATATATAATGCCTGCGGCAAATTCAGTATCAACGAGAGCGCTGATCTTGTAAGAAAAGCAAAACTGGTGATCACGCATGATACCGGTTTGATGCATATTGCCGCGGCATATAAGCGCCCCATCATTTCATTATGGGGGAATACGGTACCTTCTTTTGGAATGTACCCCTACTATGGAGATAATTTTTTAAAACACCAGCACTCTCCGTACGATACCATACAGGTAAATAAATTATGGTGCCGCCCCTGCTCCAAGATCGGGTATGAAAAATGCCCTATCGGGCATTTCAGGTGTATGGAAAAAATAGAGGTGGGTCAATTGCTGACCACCGTTAAAACAAGGCTGTGATCTTCTGCCACCAGGGCTCTTCCTTTTTTGGATAGAACAATGGATAAGCTGTATGAGATTTTATTTCACCCAGGATCTCATTTTCCAGTTGCTGATCTTCTTCTACGTTCGTTTGCTCATCCGCAACGGTGCAGGAAAGCCATGTTTGTATCTGTCTTGTTTCAGCGGGCAGGGCTACGCCATTTAAATACCGCTCCAGTTTATTATGTAATGTTTCTGTTTTCATGTTATTTAATTTAGGGTAGGGGGATTATAGATTAGTTCAACTTCGAGTTCACGATCTGCAGCAACCATTTCAGGCCATCGATTGGTTTGTACCAGTGCATTCGTTGATTTTCAAAATGCGAAGCTGTTACCAATGGTTGTTTATCGGGAGTGTGTTGTTGCTGAGTTACTGGCTTTTTAGCCATTTGTAATGATTCCAGCGTAAAGCCGGGAATGATATGTTGCTGGATCATCTCGGTATCTTCACCATTCGCTAATTTATCGTGCACACATTTTACCACAGCCGTTCGTACCGCTGAATATAAATGCTGCGATACATGGAAGTTGGCAGGCCAGTTATGCCTGTTCTCCCATAACTCAATATAGATGTCCTTTACTATTTTTCTTGCATCCGGTGATGACTGCAGTTTTTTTAAGCTATAGATGTAAAGCGAATGCCAGTAGCGGCGATAAAGCTCTTCAAAAGCATCTGTATCATTAAGGAGAAGACAATCGACCAGTTCCTGGTCACTAACAAAATTCCTGCTGTTCATGGGGGTACCATTTTTTAATTAAACAATCCAGGATATTGGAGTGTTTTCTCGCAGGAATTGGGAGTATGAAATCTGATGCAACCTACTCATTTCCCTTCAAGGGTGCAATCATTTTTGAAAGAATATTTATTCATAGGGATTTTACGAATTACTGTATAACTACGTATCTTCTAACTACGTAGATTGCAGAATCTTATATTTCAAACGGATATTTACGATATGATAGAAAAACTTTTTTTGCTGTTTTTATTAACAAGTACAACCATGCCCGCACTTGCGCAGCAACAAAAGACAGATCGTTTTTCTTTCTATATCTATGACAGTATCAAGGTTACTGTCGATCAACCGGTACCTGTTTTGAAGAACAGGAAAACGATCATCGCCTTGTATGCATTGCCAAATGGTAATACCACTGAACAAACAATTGGCAAAAAAATGGAAGCCGGTGATGACTGGCATTTTGATATTCAGCATATCGGAGCGCAAACAATGTTTATACGTGAACAGTTACAGGACCGGAACTTTGTAGTCATCTATCTTGAAAATAAATACAGGAGTTGGCCGGCCTGGAAACAAAAGAACCCTGGCTTTACCCAGTTGCTGCCTCACCTGGTTGATTCATTAAGGAAGAGTATAGACGGAAAAGAAAAATCGGTTTACCTGAATGGTCATAGCGGTGGAGGGAGTTTCATCTTTGGATACCTGTTATCGGTAGAAAAAATCCCGTCCTTTATCCGGCGTATCAGTTTCCTTGATAGCGACTACGGGTATGATAGCAGCTATTATCCCAAGCTAAAAACATGGCTGACGAAAGTTAAAGACGCCGCGCTGAATGTATTTGCTTACAACGATAGTGTTGTTATCTATAACGGCAAGCCATTGGTATCGCCTACCGGTGGTACCTGGTACCGCAGCCGCCTGATGCTATCGCATCTGCAAAAGGATTTTTTAATAAATGAACTGCGTAATGACAGCATCATCGTTTATAAAAATAAAGATCAACGTATCCAGTTCTTTTTCAAGAAAAACCCGGAAGCCAGGATTTTTCATACCACCCAGGTAGAACTGAATGGATTTATACATAGCATACTCTGTGGTACGAAATACGATGAGAAGGGGTATAGATATTATGGGGAGCGGGCGTATAGATAGGTGGATGCTGGATCGGGGATGTTGGATAGGTGGATATTAGATAGGTGGATGTTGGATAGGTGGATGTTGGATCGGGGATGTTAGATGAATGGATGAGGGATGGATAGATAAGTCGTTAACATAGACTGAGAATTATGTAGACAGACTTTGCTGTATAATTGATATTGTTGTATAAGAACATAGTGTTTTGTGAGTGGGCAAGCTGTATACGCGGGCGGCGCTATTTCGGAAAAGAAATAAAACATCCCATATGTTATTCAACGATGCTGTTATAAATAGGGAGTTCTCTTTGAGCATGAAGTATGTGCTATAGAGTTCGGCGACCGCTACAACAGGCAATCTGCCAGGGATTGGCAGTTCAATTACTAATCTTTGTTGGTCGTAAGGTTGTCCTCAAAAACAATACTCCAGGCCGCTCGTAAGATGATAGGTAGTATGTGGTGTATCACCTGCGGGGAACCGGTCATAAAGATAATTCCATCGCATATTCATGGAGAATTTTTTTGTCGCTTTTAGCTTTAGAGAGATTTGATTGAGCAGGCGATAATCCTTCGCGTATTTTAAAAGCGGCTGATAAAATGTGGTACTCACCAGTTCAATATTTTCTGATGGTACAAACGTGAAGGAGAAGTAAGAGCTATTCCTCAGGTCGCGATGATACACTGCCGGTTTGATCCCTTCTTTCTCTCTTTCATACATAAATAGTGTGGCCGCATAAAAACGGAAGATCTTTTTATCGATCAGTTTCACCCTCGGTCCTGTGCCTAACAGAAACCGCCAGTCGATTTTGGTGATAAGATTATTCTGGGCCTGTGTAAAGACTTCCCATCTCAACCATTTATTCAGCTTACGGTTATACCGGGCGTGTGCGAAACTGTTGGATACAAATTTTTCAGATCCGCCCTGCAGGAAACCATAATCGCCAATGATCAGCCAGAGATTTTTTGTGTTTTTGCTTTTGTATTGCAAATGCGTTTCAACATTTACCCCGAAAATTTCTTTCACATTTTTGGTGAGTGCAAACCCCATACCCGCAGATCCAAGCCAGCCGGTTGAGTCTGACTGCATGCGCAGACTTTCTATATTGACGACCTGGCATTGTGCTGTATAATTGAATAGTAGAAATAATGGCAGAAGAGCTCGTCTCATTTTGCATTGGTAGGCGGGTGGTGGTGGTCCGCACTGTTTCAAAGATGCAAAAAAAGATGATTGTCTTGAAATACCTAGTTTATAGTACTTCGCTCAGCTCAAGCCAGCGCAGTTCCTTTTCGTCCAGTAGTGTTTGGATCTCACCGATGCGAACAGATAATTTTTCCAGTTCTTCAAAAGGAGCGCTCCCGCTGTTCAGTTTTTCTGTAACAGCCTGTTTTTCGGTATTCAGGTCACTGATCTCTTTTTCGAGTAGTTCAAATTCCCGTTTGTCTTTAAAAGAGGGTCTTTTTTTTTCAATAGTCGCCGCCGCTGCCACAGGTGTTGCAGATTTGGCCGGAGGAGCTTCTTTTTGTGTTAGTAATGAACGGTCATCCGGCATTAACGCCTGTTCTTTAATGGCCTGCCTGTACTGGCTATAGTTACCGGGATAATCTCGCACCATACCTTCTCCTTCAAAAACGAATAAATGATCTACCAGGCGATCCATAAAATAACGATCATGCGATACGATCAGCAGGCAACCTGGAAATTCGCTCAGGAAATTTTCCAGTACACCTAATGTTGGCAGATCAAGATCATTGGTAGGTTCATCCAGTACAAGGAAATTAGGATTGCGAAACAGGATTGATAATAAATGCAATCTTCTTTTTTCGCCTCCGCTTAATTTGCTGATATAAGTGTATTGTTTATCGGGATCAAAAAGAAAGAGTTGCAGGAATTGTGCTGCACTCAGCGAGCCGCCACCTGCCAATGGAAAATGTTCGGCGATATTCTTCACGAATTCAATCACGCGCATATCTTCTTTGATCACCAGCCCCTGTTGTGAATAGTTACCAAAGATGATGGTGTCGCCTATATTTATTTTACCACTATCCGGCTGCTCCAGTTGCTGGATCATATTAATAAAAGTAGACTTGCCGGCTCCATTTTTTCCAACAACACCTATTCGTTCTCCTTTTGAAAAAGTATAATCAAAACCTTTGAGAATGATCTTATCTCCAAAACTCTTATACACTTTTTTCATCTCTACCACCTTTCCTCCAAGACGATTCATTTTCATCTGTAGTTCGAGTTGCTGATCCTCTACCTGTTGTTTGGCTTTTTTTTCTACTTCGTAAAAATTATCCTGCCTGCTTTTTGATTTAGTGGTTCTTGCTTTGGGCTGCTTACGCATCCATTCGAGCTCTTTGCGGTAGGTATTGCGGGCCTTATCGATACTGGAGGCCTCGTTTTCAAGCCTGGCCGCTTTTTTCTCCAGGTAGTTCGCATAATCCCCTTTATGCACATATAAATTGCTTCCCTCCATTTCCCAGATCTCCTCACATACCATGTCCAGGAAATAACGATCGTGGGTGACAAGCAATAAGGTTATTCTCTCTTTATCCAGGTAATGCTCCAGCCATTCCACCATCTCTACATCGAGGTGGTTGGTGGGCTCATCCATGATAAGCAAAACATGCTTATGTTCAAACCCGATATCGATCAGGGTTTTGGCCAGCGCTATTCTTTTGCGTTGGCCCCCGCTCAGGGTGCCAACGGGTTGAGTCATATGGTGAATGTTCAGCTTCTCAAGGATCTGTTTCACTTTGGTGTCAAAGTCCCAGGCGCCCAGTTCATCCATTTTAATGATCGCGTTAGTGAGTTTGTCTATATCTGCTCCGTCTTCACTTAGCAATTCGTACTCTTTAATCGCGTTGATAACCGGGTGATCGTGAAAAAAGATATTGTCCAATACGGACTTGTGTTCAGTGAACTGTGGTTCCTGCTCAAATAAAACCACATCTACATCCTTGCTGATCCATACTTTGCCACTATCGGCCGTTTCCTTACCTGATAGTATCTTCAGGAGGGTCGATTTGCCGGTACCGTTGCGGGCTACCAGGGCGATTTTGTCGCCTTCTTCTATATTAAAGGAAATATTCGAAAAAAGTGGTTGGATACCATAACTCTTTGTGAGATTCTCAACAGAAACATAATGCATTTTGCAAAGATAAGCCGGCGACTGCGTATAAGTTTATTAGCCCGTTCAATATGTTATAATAGCATAAAAAGGCATTTTATGGCACAGTTTTGTCATAGATAATTGTAAATCTTTATTTATGTCAACGAATATTGTGGAAACCATACAGAAAAACCTGGGTTATCCAGCTTTGAAAAAAATTGATCCCAATAGTCAGGAAATAAACGAGAAAGAAGATCACTCTGTTTCTCCACAGGAGAAGCTTGCCCAGTCTGCTATTCCTGCTGTCTTGACGGCCCTCTATAAATTCACCCGGAAAGATGAGGGTGGTAATGCGATCCTCTCAAAAACGGGTAGCCAGGATTGGTTAGGTATTATCTATGAAGGAAAGGAAGCCGATGCTGTGGATAAAGTTTCCCATTATGCAGGATTGTCCGCCGAGGAAACAGAAAGGAGTATGGAAAATATAGCGGATGAAGCGGTGAAGGTGATAAAAGACCTGGTGGGAACCCATACAAAGCCGGAAAAAGTAAAAGCAGTGATGAATGACCAGCGGCACCAGATACTTGTTTATCTTCCTGCAGCTATGAAATTAGGAGATCTGCTGAATGATGAAGGGCTGGATGACCGGACCAATAAAATGGAAGGACCGAACTCTAACCTTAAGCATTCAATAGAGAATAAATTTTCTGGCGGGAATGATAAAAGTAAATATCCCTGATCAGCGGCTAAAAAAATAGATCAATGCGCATAGAGCCAGTACGGCCAGCAGTACAAAAATAAATTGTCTTTTTTCCGAGCCACTTGCATGGAAACTGGATTTATTAAACTGTTCTATATAAACAATCATATTTTCAGAAGCTTGAATTCGTTCAAGCTTTTTTATTAGGGGAATGTTTAGCTCGTACGAAAGGTAACCACAACATTTCAGTGCCGCCGAAATGATCCTGTCGTTTATGTGGATTTCACCAAATGAGTTCAACACATCTATTGCTTCATCCGATAGCATGCCATGCAATTGGCCGGCCAGCCATATATTATCCAGTCTGTGTATATCTGCACGGTATAAATATCTTTCAAGTTCAATCAGCTGCGTTAATATACTGTCAGGCGTAACGGTTTCCCTGTGTTTCCATTTCCCCGTACTTTGCGCATACCATCGTTGTTGCAGGTATTCTTCTTTTTTTTGCGGATTAGAAAGTGTTTCATACGCTTCTTTAATAGCTGCAAAGCGGGTAAGCGCATACTTATCATCTCCATTTTTATCAGGATGATACTGGTGGGCCAGCCTCCTGTAGGCCTTCTTGATATCATCCGGATCCGCAGAAGGCGGTAGCTCCAATAATTTATAATAATCTTTTAATTGCACGGGAAGCAAATATACTAAGAGGGAAGAAATGAAAACCTTCAGGAGCCGGACCGCCGGCTACAGCGAATAAAAAGGATCGGGATAGTATAAAAAGATTAAATTATAAAGAACCCTGCACTCCGTACCATGACCTTCAAACCTGGAAGACTTATTTGAGGTATTTTCCAAAAAAGTCAATCGTACGTTGCCAGGCTAATTTGGCTGCGGCCTCATTATATCTCGTAGGCGCTGTATCATTGTGAAAAGCATGATTGGCTCCTTCGTAGATATAGATCTCGTAAGGGATATTATTTTTCTTCAACGCTTCTTCATAGGCGGGAATACCGGCATTGACCCGCTCATCCAATGCTCCATAGTGTAACTGTACTGCCGCTTTTATTTTTGCCACATCTGCCGCTTCCGGCTGACGGCCATAAAATGCCACTGCCGCTTTTAAGGAAGGAACATTGACTGCAAGGCTGTTTGCCATAGCACCGCCCCAGCAAAAACCCACACAGCCGAATTTACCATTGCAGTCTTTCCTGGTTTTTAAATAGTCAAATGCTTTGATGAAGTTTTGCAGGCTGTCTTCTGCTTTGAGTTGCTGGAATTTTGTTCTGGCCTCATCTTCATTTGCCGGGGTGCCGCCCAGCGGGGAAAGCGCGTTCGGAGCGATGGCCAGGTAACCCGCTTTTGCAGCACGCCTGGCAACATCTTCAATATGTGCATTTAATCCCCGGTTTTCATGGATCACCACTACTGCCGGATACTGTTTTTCTTCCTTTGGTCTCGCTATATAAGCCTGCATATCCCCATTGATACCGGGATAAGAGATCGTTTCTGTAAAAAGGTCCTGTGAAGAAGTGACTGCTGCATGCGCGCTGTTTACTTCAATCAGAGGAAGTACGGCCAGGGCTGCCGCTGTGCTGCCCGTAAGCAGGGCTAAGCGACGCAGGAATTCATTCCTGGAAAGCGGCTTATGGGTGTACTCGTCGTACAGGTTGATGATCTGCTGGTCCATCTGTTTGATTTTCTACTAAAGTTAGGGACTAAATCCCGCGGATAAACAGAAAGATCTGGTATTGCGTGCGTGCGGGAGTATTATTTTTTGCCATTGATCCGAAACTTTTTATCTTCAGCAGGACCAAGAAATAACCGTCCGCCCTGTAAAAGCTGTTCCAGCTATAAACCAAACTAATGAAGGGGCTTTTGTTATATACAGGATTGTTATTAATGAACGGGCTGGTGTTTGGCCAGGATATTTCTGTAAATGATTTCCTCGAAGTATCATCTCTTTCATCTCAGAAATTCGACAACTACCTCTCCAAAAAAGGATATATACCTGCAGGCAAAACTTATCAGAATGATACGATAATAGATACCTGGCAGCAAATCGTAAAGGTGACAGAAGAAAATCAAAACCCCTTAGGTAAGCGTATTGCAAAATATCAATTCGGAAAAGAGATTTCTTATTGTTTTCAGACCCCATCCCGCCAGGAGTATGATGGGGCTATTTCCAACTTCAGGAATAGCGGTTTTTTTTGTGGCAATGAAGGGGTCAGTCCTGACTCATCGGTCATGTTTCAAAAAAAGAACATCACTATACAGGCATATTCTTTTAAAGAAGAAGGGATGGTTTATTACTCTCTTTTTTTTCATCAGCAACAAACACCTATCCGCGCTGTAAAATATGCGGACGACCTGTTGCAATTCACCTCGCACGAATACCTGGCTGATTATTTTGGTGCGGCCAATGTAGTCAAAGACTTTTATTTCTTTTCCGAAAAAGAACTTAATAAATGTTCTGTTCTTTTTCCTAACAGTACAAGGCAGGTTGTATTTATCTGGAAAGATGAGTATAACCTGAAAGATCTTTCCTACATTCTCATTGGGGGCAACATGAGTACAAAAAGCTCAGTTGATTTCAACCAGCAGATCAGGGAGAACACATGGATACTTGACAATGGTATCCGCTTCAATATGCGCCTGAGCGAATTACTTAGACTTAACGGAGAGGATTTTACTTTTTTTGGAAGGAAATCCGATAATTTTTTGACGATTGATCCCAGGAGTAAAGGCAATATTGATTTTGCTACAACAGGTATTGTACTGGATTGTCTTAATTGTGAGAGCGCTTCTTTCCTGAATAAAGAACAACTGCTTGCTTCCGATGCATTGGACCAGCGTATCAGTTTATATGTTGGAATGATCATGCTTATCCCGGGTTCGGAGACTGCTAAAAAATACGTAAGCCGGTAGCTTTATTTGGGTAACTACACTATCGGTATTTTATGCTGATTGGTATTTCTTCACAAAACTTCTTACCTGTTTATTAAATTTATGCCAACACCGCGAGGAAATAAAGTGGAAGCATGAGTGATTTACCCCAACTCCAAACCTTCAACCTCGAATCCGAAACTTTCTCCCCTGATTTTAACAGATTTTGTCTAATGTTTTGCTAACAAATCATTAAAAGCCATAGTGATGCAACCGTAATGGCATAATAATAGCGTCATATAGATACCTTCAGCTTGCAGTTGAAAGCTGATTTGAAAAATGATTGGCCATGAAAACAAAAAATTTACTTAACATGAAACGTTTACTCGCAATTACCCTGGTCGTCCTTTCGACGATATTGGCAGGATCCCTGATCAATAAAACATCTGCGCAGGCAAGGGTAGATGTTTCCTATCAAACTTTCTATGATGAATTAAGCCCTTACGGGCAATGGATAGATTATCCGGAATATGGATATGTATGGGTGCCTAATGAAGGCCGTGAATTTCGCCCCTATAGTAGCGGAGGACGCTGGGTCTGGTCCGACGATTATGAATGGATGTGGGTCTCTGACTATTCCTGGGGATGGGCGCCATTCCATTATGGTCGCTGGTTTGAGGATCCGATGTATGGATGGATGTGGATGCCCGGTTATGAATGGGCACCTGCCTGGGTAGCCTGGAGAGATGGTGGTGA
>CAZGSG010000062.1:0-24519 GCA_964528095.1 uncultured Terrimonas sp. | reverse complement strand
CTCCTGGCCTAAAAAATCTCTTCAGATCAAATGCTTATATTTTCTCCGTGTTACCGTATGAAAAACATCTTTGGTAAATGGTCATAAACTTCCTGTGTACTATTTATGCTTAGGGTTTCTCCAATTAATGTGGGACGGCGAGCCGGTCGAGTCAGTAATTGTCAGCGATATATTGTCTTGCTTCAGTTTGTGTCAATGCTGAAAAATTCCGATAACGATAATGAACGTCAATGATTTCTTCCAGCGCCGCCGCGACAAGTTCTTTATTGTCCCAGTTTTTAAGATGGTCAATTACGATTTTTAAACAACCTTCTTTATAAGCAATTTGCCCGATAACATGAATCAGGGTATTGCGCACCCTTGCAGTTTTATCGTGCTGCAATTCTTTTAAAAGCGGTAATATGTCTTGCGGGAATTTTCTTCCGCGAAGTTCGATTCCATGACAGATCTCCCGCCTGATTTCTTTGTCTGCATGGTGCAGGTATTCTTTCGACCAATTTAAAACAGGTTCGGGATTTACTTCTCCCATTTTTTTAATTGAGCCAATAACTGCATTCCGGGGGGAATGATGTGTGTCGAACAGGCCGCGGTCAAAAAAGTGCCTTACAATTGTAAAGTCGATTTTCCCGATTTCTCCAGCCGCATTGATCACAGTCTGCCGTATTCTGAAATCGTCCTGCAACAGAAATGTATCAAGTAGTTTGATTATTTTTGGCTGTAATGTTTTATTACTAAAATAAAGCCTGCCTACTGATAAATAAGCAGATTTTCTGATGTAAGTGTCTTCGTCAGAAAAATAGAGAAAAGTTCTTCTGAATTTCTCCTTGTCAAGTTCGCGTAAAATGTTTTTGCTGATATCCGCAACAACACTTACGCGTTCATGTTTTGGCAAGTCATAAAATCCCATTAGTTGTTTTGCAGTTTTTTTAAGACTTTTTCTATCCGTTTACGTTTACTTTCTTTTTCGATTTCACCAAGCCGTGATGTCAAGGTATTGATGAACACAATTTTATTTTTTTCGTTGATGACCGGTAAGGCATTTTCCGCATACATCGGTAATTGATTAACCGGACTGATCATCAGGCGTTCATTAAGTAGTAAGAACGCATTTTTAGCATATTCCTTTATCGTGCAAAGCTTGATAAGAATAGCTACACAATGGTCGTTCGTGATCACCGAGCCTTTGTCGGCGACCGAAATGATTTTCGACAATGCTGAATAGATCTCCTTTGGTTTTTCGTTTGTAATACTGTTTAATGCGGTCATGGCACCCCATTGCAAACGGTTATTCTTACTATCAAGCGCTGCTATTAACTGACTGGCAAACCCCGCCACCAGCTGGGGTTTTAAACTCCCGATCTCATATATCACTTTTATACAATCGCTTTGAATACCGTTGCTTTTATGGTTCAGGTTGTCAACCAGCTCTTTTACCGCATGTCTGTCGTTGTTGTCGGCAATTTGTTTTGCTAATTGCTGATTAGGCAGTTCGTTCCGTCTGTTTAATGAAGTCGCTAATTTGTCTATTATAGTCATTCTTAGATATTAACAGGCAATGTCCGTAGTGTTGCAAGTACTACTGCCAGGCTGTTATTTTATGCCTGTAAGCCCAGCAACTAAATGCAATTAAAAAAACTTATGATGAAGTTAATAATAAAAGCGAAATAGAATCATGCTGTTGAATATTACCTGCTACTCGTTTAAAAGAGTATTTTGATTTGTTAAAGAGAGGGTGTTTGATTCCTGCGAAACCGGTGAAGAGCCGGAGGCATCCTCCCGGCAACCCTGTAGTTGATCGTTGCTTATAAAGTGGCGCACCAGGCACTGTTGGGTTATCAATCCTTATTCCTAATTTGCTTTCTTAAAACCCTTCGATGCAAAACAAACTCCGGGAAACGTACGGGAATATTGATATCTACTTGTTTGACCAATTACTAAAAGGTCGTTATGACGCATGCCGGAAAGTACTGGATGTGGGTTGCGGCGGCGGAAGAAACCTGTTTTATTTTTTGCGTAATGGCTACGAGGTATTTGGCATCGACCCCGATCTACGGGCTGTTAACGCGGTAAAAGAATTGTCTGCCGCACTTGCTCCTGCAAATTCATTGGAGAATTTCCGGGTTGATAGCGCGGAGGACCTGTCATATGATGATGCGGAATTTGACCTGGCTATTTGCAGTGCTGTGTTACACTTTGCAAATGATGAGCAGCATTTTGAGAATATGTTGCGGTCGATATTCAGGGTGTTAAAACCAGGCGGCTACTTTTTTTCGAGGTTGGCATCGGATATCGGTATTGAAGCATTAGTAAAACCATTAGGTAAACGTCGTTATTTATTGCCTGACGGGTCTGAACGTTTTTTAGTGAATGAATCAATGCTGCTGGAATATACCGGTGAGTTAGGAATATTATATGAACCACTTAAAACCACTAACGTACAAAATAGCCGGTGCATGACTACCTGGTGTGTACAAAAGTTGAAATAGATGCAAAGCCGCGGTAAGCTGAACAGGCATCTACCTGAGCTTTGTAAACAACACGCCCCTTCCAGTGGTAGTAAGAAAAAAGCCCTGTAGTTTGCCGGTCGTATCGCGGCGAAACTCAAGTCTCCGCTGAAAATCCGGTTGCAGCGCTGAAAATTTATCCGGTGCATCTCTTTTCAGGTAAATATTATCCCTGCGTGGCATTATAATAGTGAGTGCACTATCTATCACTTTAAAAGTAAAGGCCGTATTCAGTTCTCCGGCAAAGTAGATTCCTTCATATTCCGCGAGTGCAGTATCTCGTATGGGGAAAAGAGGAGAGGTTCTCAGCATGTAGGCGCTTGTATCGGGTAATACAACAGGCTTGAGTTTTCCATGCTTTATTCCTTCCAGGAAAATATCAGCGATTAAATCAGCCCGCTTAAAGGTAGCATCGTTCGCATCACTGGAAAGATAGATCACCGATAAATCCTGTGAAGGGAAACGGGCAATGCTGGCCCTGTAACCGGAAACAAGACCCAGGTGATCGATCTTTTCTATTCCCAAATAACGACTATTGAAATTTCCAAAGCTATAGGTGATGGTCGTATCATTGTTTAGTTTGCCGACCTGGTTAACCAATGCGAGCACAGGCTGACCACCGACCGCCCCAGTCCCGTAATTGTTGACCCATTTTACAAGATCAGCAATACTTGCTGCTACAGAGGAAGGACCGGGAGCAACAATATTATCAGCAAAGGGTTGGTATCCGCTGGCCGATGAACGGTAACAATACGCTTTACCGGGAATCAATGTTTGCAGTCCTTCCCTGACAATAGAATGATACATCCCTAATGGCTGGAATATTTCCTGCTGCAGGAACCGGGCGAATGATTGCCCACTCACCCTTTCAATGATCAGTGCGAGTAAACTATAACCGGTATTGCAATAAGAAAAAGATTCGCCGGGATTAAAGTTCAGGTACTTGTAAGTCTTCGTCATTTTCAATATTCTATCCGGGGTCAATACATCATCCATACGATCACCCATAGCATTGCTCATATCATCCCAGTTGCGCAGCCCACTGGTATGGTACACGAGGTTGGCAATTGTAATGGGCTTTCCAAAATCAGGTAACTCGGGCAGATAGCTCCTGATATCATCTGTTAAGGCCAGCTTTTTTTTGTGAGCCAGTAAGGCGATTGCATACGCGGTGAACTGTTTGGAAACAGACCCCAATTCAAAACGGGTCGTATCTGTAACCGGAATATTAAATTCCATATTCGCCATTCCTTTGACCTCTTTATAAACAACTTTTTTATTTTTTACTACAATCACAGCAGCTCCCGGTCCATCGCTATCGTACCAGCTCCGCATTAGCTGCGCTGCATACGCTGCGGCAGTTTTGCCGGTATTTTCCGATTTGTCCCAATGAATGGTATAGTTACCCTGTTGCGGACGACCATAGTCCCAGAAGATCTCAATACGGTATGTGCCGGTCTTAGTGGCGGCTATCGTGATAATTTCCTGTTGGTACAGGGCATTCAGATCGGTATATTCGAGCAGGCTGTCACCAGGGGCATAGACCATATAACCGATGCCAACTGTTTCCTGTTTGATTCGGATGCGCACAAACTGGCCGGCATTCAACTTTAGTTCATACGGACGCACTTCCCCTGCATGAAGCGTCGCGGTTACTGGTTGACCGAAGATCAATAAGCTGGTTTCAGCAGCGAACAGGGAGCCAAGTAGATCAACGCAAACAATAAACGCTATTAATTTCTTCATGTGTCTCTGGGTTATAAAGTACGAATATAATCGTATTTCTTTATTTTCGCTGTTGCATTATTAGTATTTCCCAATCTTTTATAAATAGAACCCTCTCAAAATTGTTTTAATAGGGTCTTATCAGTGGGTTTTTGAAATAAAGTGGTGCTCCTATATTTCGATAGGGATTTCTTCGAAGCTAACGGCTAAAATGAGCGAAGGAAGAACCTGGGCATTTTGCACAGCGTATTTTAGAATAGCCATTCTGTTTCGATTAATATAACTTAAGTTCTATATTGAAGAATGTCCTTCTTGTTCCTGCATCACTAACACAGCAATAGCTTTCACACAGAGCTAAGGAGTAAATGAGCTAAGGAGCCTGCGTTATATTTATACAATTATTATTTATTGTACAAGTGAGCAAAGGAGCGTTTTCACTGATGTGAAAACAGCGCCCTGATCAATGACTGCCTTTTCACATCAGTGAAAACGCTCCTTTGCTCTTTATTTCAAACAATAAAAAATGCACAAATAGCCAGGTTGTTTCTTAGCTCATTTACTCCTTAGCGCTGTGTGAAAGCCCTTACCTGTGTTTTAAGCTTGCGGCGAGATTATACAATTTCATTTGGTGAGGTTCAGGTCTATAGTAGTTAAGCCTGGGAGTGTTTTCATTGCCTGAAAACAGCCAGCTACGACAGGTCTGTCATTTAATGAAGAAATACCTTTGCTTATCGAAAAATAATTCCAACTTTCTTCGGCTAGATTACCAACCACCGAAATAAGTTAGCTTTACGCATATGAACAGCATGCACCAAAACTATTCAATATGATGACCAGAAGAGACTTTATCTCAAATACCTGTATGGCAACGGCAGGTAGTGTATTGGCCGGACATTTGTTAGCCACGAATGCCAGCAGGTATAAAATGGGTCTTCAATTGTTTACTATCCGTGATGCTATGGCCAAAGATTCCGCTGGCACATTACAGCAAATAGCTACGATGGGTTACGAGGATACGGAAACCTATGGTTATGACCCGGCGAGTTCATCCTATTATGGAATGAAAGCAAAAGACTTCGCCCAACTTCTTTCTGACAACGGGCTCAAGAGTACCAGCGGTCATTATGATCTGTTTAAATACTTAAACACGCCACAGGAAGAATTGCTTGCTTATACAGACCAATGCATAGCGGGTGCGTATGCGCTTGGGCAAAAGTATATTACCTGGCCCTGGGTGGACCCTAACGACAGGAATATGGACAAGTTCAAATTGCTCGCTTCGAGGTTGAAATTTATAGGGGAAAGAGTAAAGAACGCAGGGTCGGCGTTTGCTTACCATAATCATGATTTTGACTTTATCGATCATAATGGTAAAAATGGGTACGAATTCATCATTAATGAAACAGAGGCAGGGCTTGTGAAACTACAAATTGATCTGTACTGGGTATGCAGGGCATCAAAATTGACGCCGGGAGAGTTGTTCCGTAAACAACCGGGCCGTTTTGTAATGTGGCATATCAAGGATATGGATAAGGTTACACAGGACTATACGGAGCTCGGCAATGGCTCTATCGACTATAGCAAAATTGTAGCAGACAGGGATATTAGCGGGCTGGAATATTATTACCTGGAGCAGGGGGGTAATTTTAAGAAAAATTCGATGGAGAGTGTGAAAGAAAGCGCGGATTTTTTTAAGAAAAATCTCAGGCGATATCTGTAAGGAAATTTATCAGGTGAATGGTAAAACCGGAATCCCGTGATATAAGATCATCACTACGAATTCCGGTTTTACTATTCAATACGGCTCGTGGGCTTCTATGATCAACACTGAACCGTAACCCTAAGAAAAGTTGCTGGTATTACAGTGCTGTTTTCATCCGCGTTCTGATTATGATTTTTAAAAAGAGTTTCTAATTCATTTTGCAGATCTGCTTCTTTGCCGTTTTGCCGGGCAGCTTCAAACGCGTTCATAGTAGGACCATAATACGTCTTGAATTTTTCCACAAAGCCTGCTGGTGAATACGGAGCCCGGAATGTAAAAGTGTCCCGTATAAAAGAAATGTTTTCTTTAGCGATCCCTGCTTTTTCAAAACGTTCTATAACCTGGTCTTCCACGCCCCATAACATGGGACTGATAAATCCTTCGGGCGGAGCTGGTGTATAGGCGGAACTGATCTTAAGGATTTGCGCAACGAGGGTCGGATCACCCGGTATCCAGTTACCCATTACAATTCTGCCACCGGGCCGGGTTACACGCACCATTTCTTTTGCTACATCAAAAGGCTTTGAGGCGAACATTGCGCCGAATATACTTATCACGAGATCAAAACGTCCATCTTCAATGCCTTTGAGGTCCGCGGCATCTCCTTCCTGAAAAGTACAATTCTCAAGCCCTTCGGCTTTGGCCCGGCGGTTGCCGGCTTCTACGAGGTTGGAAGCAATGTCAACACCCAGCACATTCGCGCCTGATCTTGCTTCGGGAATGGCGGTAGTTCCGTCGCCACATCCAAGGTCAAGAATTTTAACGCCTTTTGCTATACCAAGTTGGCTGATTAAATTTTCGCCGCTTTCACGCATTGTTGCGGCAAGTTGTGTGAAGTCGCCTTTTTCCCATAATACTTTATTGGGATGAAGGACTTCCTGTTTTGCAGCTGGATTAACTGATTGTGAACTCATAAAAATAAAGTTTCGGTGAAAGTATGATTTCTCCTGATTGTACCTCAAAAGAGATCGCTAAAAAGTTTATAAAGCTGACCTGTGTCCGGTTACAGATTCCCGCAAGATAATACAGGAGATACTTCGCCCCCATAGCCTTAAACTCCTGCAATCCTGGCTCCCGGCTTTTTTATATGGTATAACTATTTTTCTTTTATGCCTGTATCCTCGTGGTTCATTTTTTGGTTTTTAAAATTTCGTTTGCCAATACCCCGGTTCCGTCATTAGGAAGCGGGGTGATATCCAGTATCCGGGTCATTACATCATACACTTCCACGTTTTTAAACGAGGCGATGCGAAGGTGTTCCTTAAAAGCAGGTCCCCATGCAAAAAATGTAGCATGCATTTCCTTTACTTTGAAAGGATCGTAACCATGCGCGCCGGCAAGCGCTTCCTGATTAAATGTTTTTGGCCAACGAGCAAGGAGTACGATATCCCCGATCCGGTTGTATTTGTCGTCTTTTTGTCCGTAATGAAGTGCTTCCGGCACATCTTTTTTCAGGTAAACATCATAGCCATCGCTGTTCAACGCTTTCAGCTTTTCATATGCAGGCACAATGTCGACCATATTTTTGGCCTGCAGGTTTACTGTAGCACCTAAACTGGTAATGACAAACTTTTCCTTTTGTATAAAATCCGGAACGGCAAGCAAGTGTTCGCGGTCGATATAGGTCATGCCATGATCCGAAACGAATATAAAATTTACGGGTAAGCCCGATGCTCTCGCAACAGCGTCCAGTTTACCAACGGTCTCATCAATAAAATTCACCGCGTTTTTTGTTTCCGGCGCATCAGGTCCGTAGTCATGACCCGCATGGTCGGTATCCGGGAAATAGATGGAGATAAAATGCGGTCGTTTATCCTCCGGCTGGTTAAGCCAGTTCTTCAGTGCCATAACCCGACCGTCCACATACACATCTTTATTCGGGTTTGGATTATAATAATAGGTTGGCAACACGCCTTTGATAACAGATGAACTGGCACCCCAATAAAAGCTTGCGGTAAGCAGTTGTTGTTTTTCCGCGGTAACCCAGATAGGCTCTTCGCCAAACCAGGTTCCATCTTTTGGTTTATAACTTTGTTTTCGTGCCGGGTCATAAAAATTATTGCCCACAATACCTGAATGAGCGGGGTATAAGCCACTCATGATTGCAAAGTGATTGGGATGTGTAACCGAAGGAAAGGAGGGGATCATGGATTCGGCGCGGACACCTTCTGCCGATAATCGGAGTAAATTCTTTGCCTGGTATTTATCGGCATAATCATACCGGAAACCGTCGGCGGATATGATGACGATATATGGTTTTTTTTGCTGGCTGGCATTGTTGCTGCGACCAGGTGTTACTTGCTGGAGCGTATCAACCTGGGCAAAGATTTTTTCAGCACTGATGATACAACCGCAAAACAACAAAAAGAAATACCATTTAAATTTTAAAAAAAACTGGGAAGACATTATGGCTAATTTTTACCAAATATCTTCTCTAATAGGATAGCTGAAAATGACCTTTGTGTTAACTGTTTGAATCCAGTTGTTGCAAAATTTATTTACTCAGCCAGTCGCGCCTGTTGAAGACCGCTTTTTTGCGGCAAACAGGCTATGCCGGAAAATGGAGAAAGTGAAATTCTATTGATAAAACCCGTTAAAAAACGGTAGGAAATAAAGGCTGCGGCCATTACTTTTAGGTTCTCTATGAATTCAAATGCCTGGAAGCACTCAGTTCCGCCCCTGGATTCCTGCATCGCGCCGCATTCGGTTTCCTTTTAAAAAGTATTCTCAAAATAAATATAGTACAATGGCGAAACGTAACTTTTCTTTAGCCATCATTATGATGCTGGCCTGGGTTCATGCAAAAACACAAAGTCTTCCGGTTTTCCATACATCAGAAGACGCATATACTTTAACTAAACTTCGGGATGAAAATCTTAAAGGAGATTCCGCGACCGTCAAAAACGTAGAGAATTTCCAGGAATTTTATGCCATTTTCAAAAAGTATGGCAGGTATGATAAGATTTCAGATTCAATTTTAGTAAGAGAGAACCCGTTCATTACAAAGGAGGTCTTAATAAAGCTCAAACTCATCAAACGCAATACCTCAGACACGGTTAAAGTTGACGTGAATGACCTTTTTACTGGTACGCTCGAAGATGTGGTAGTAACAGCTGTTCAAAGTTCGAACCAGTCTTCAACATGGCAGGCTGCAGTATTAGATGGGACAGCAAAATTTCTGGCAAAACGATTTAAAGAAGAATTAGCGGCTTATTATCTAAATACCTTCTATAATAAGTTGGATGATAAGCCCGTCGTTAAAGCATTGTTTCCGAGAACAGTATCCTTCTTAAGGGTTTTTGCGAATCAGGTTTATAATACAGACATCGCTACACTTCAGGCGGCCGCTGAGGAGGATTTAAAAAATCTGCCTGGTAATCTAATTAAATCATTGGATTATCTTACGGTGCTTAAGCACGATTCGCTTATTAAAAGTGGTCTTTCGCTGGGACTTGACATCTATAATGCCCATAAAAGGGGCGATAACTTCGCCGAAATAATTAATCAGCTACCAGGCAAAAATTATCTTCCTGAAAATTACAGGGCTTATGTAGAGATATTAAGAATCTTTTCTAATTCTATCAGGAGTTCTGACGCAGATAATACAACAGGGCCCTGGGGCGATGAACGAGATGGAGAACTGGAATATGACCCGAACATGTTCGAGGAAAATTGTTACTATTTTGGATTGTTGTATGAGCAGTTAAAGAATATTTCCATCGAAGGCGTGACAATAAGGGAATATTTTGGCTCTCACTTAAGTTTGTGGAAAGCGTGGTTTGAAAAGGCGCTTCCCATATTTCAAAGTATTGTTGTATTCAACGAGTATGTGCTGGAGCAAAAAAAACAATCGAAAATAAAAGCTCCTGATACTTGGGAAATATTGTTTAGAGGAACAACGATCTTTAGTGAGATATTTCCAATAATAAATGGTATTTGGAATGATTCCGGAAAACATAAAGTTCCTGAGCCCGTAATGAATGTCGCTAAAAATCTCCCGCAGCTTTTCCTTATTTTTAAAGCAGTACAGGACAAAAGGTATCAACAGGTTATTCCAAACGTATTACTGTTGTTGACATCGCTTGATCCATTGATTTCAAATGAAGAGTTTGTTCCATACATGCGGTATGCGGCAGTGCTGGCTCAATTCGCTTCTGTGGAAACCGCTGATGATATGAAAGATTTATTGGAAGCGGTTGCTTTGCCGATTGGAAGCGCATCTATTAAGCGTAAAAGTAAATGGAATGTCGCATTAAATGCTTATGTGGGATTAGCAGCGGGTAGCGAAAAAGCGGCAGATCGAACAGTCAGCCAAACAAAAACAAGTTTAGGTTTGACCGCCCCTATTGGTATTGCCATTTCAAAAAAATATTGGAAAAAGGGTAATAACACTTTATTAAAAGACCCGTTTATTCCTTCAGGAACTTTTTTTCTTAGTTTTTTTGACATTGGGAATTTGGTGAATGCAAGACTTAAAAGTGATACCACGTCAATAGGGGATATTCGGTTTTCTCATTTTATATCTTTAGGCGCGGGGTACAACGTGAATTTTAGAAACTCGCCTTTCTCGGCAGGGCTTTCATGGAGTTATGTGCCAGGGTATAGGGATATATTTGTTAATAATGAGTGGGTTTATAAAGCGGATGCTTTACGATTTAGATTTTCATTGATGGTGGATATCCCAATTTTTAATTTCTACACTAAATCATCTTATTGAGCTTAAGAATAAAACATACCAGGCTACCAAAAGCGATTGTGCCGGAAATGTACAATGCCAGTTAGCAAGGCTGTTAGCTTTAGTGAAAGCCTTTAAAAAAGAGGATGAACAAAAAAGTAAAGTTGCATCATCTTTAAGCACGCCTGCTATTCCCCCGGTGTCGTCGAAAAATAAACGAAGCCAGTACGCGAGTTCGCATATCCATATTTTATATAGTTCAGTGAATAATCACCCGTCACAAAGAAAAAGCCATTGCCCTGGTCAGCGAAATTGACTGATTGCATCGGGAAGAAAAAACTGCCATCGGTTTTTATAAGACCCGCTTTGTTGTCTTTGTATACTTTCAGGATATTGGGTTCCGATGTGTAATAGATCGATTTATAGATCAGTGGAATGATTATTTTACCGGTTTTGTCGATTGCACCATACTCAAAGCTATAACCGTTGGTGCGTACGATGGCCACGCCATTTTTGAATTCGAATGCCGCTTCAAATCCGTTTGGAAAAGCAAGCTTTCCCTGCTTATTGTAGGCATACCATTTTTTGTCGGCATGTTGTATGGACACCAGGCCTTCCGAGTAATGCAGCTGAAAAAAATGCTGGATATAGTTGTTCTGGTTACTTCTGCTTGTATCCTGGTAGGTGACCAGTTGGCTGATGCGTTTGCCTGTGAGATCGTACACGTTGTGTACATTATTCAGGTAACTGATAATAATGGCATCGTTGCTGGCCGGGTTCTCCAGGATGGCATTGTAGGTAAATGCGACCCGGCCATTGTCCAGGTTCATATAGGCCGATGTATCGCGGTTGACAGTTTCAAAACTGGCATAGTTCTGCCAGTCAGATATCCAGATAGTTTTGTAGCGAATGGGCAATACCAGATCTCCATTTCGGTTAACTGCGCCATGCAGGTTATTCAGCTTCAGCCGGGCACCGTAAGGGCCGGCGAATAGATCATCTACCTGGTAATCCAGCAATACTTTCCCGTCTTTTCCATAGACCCAGTATTTGCCATTCTGTTTCATACCTACTGCAGCGCAATTGGGTTGAGTAAGATCATCTTCGAAGTCGATGGGGACTTTTAATCCTTTGAATGTATACAGATGAATGACTTTGGTTTGCGAACCATTTGCCAGTGTAGCTTTTTTCGTAGCAAGAAGAATGCGCACTTCATCCAACCGCCGGATATAGTCATATTCAAACGGGATAATCGTTTTGCCGGATGAATCGTATACGCCGCTACCCTGTTTTTTCCTGGCGATGGCTACGGCCTGTTTCATTGGATCTCCACTAATGAGGGTTGTATCATAGATCGCCCAACTGCCATTGATCCGCACATAGCCTCCCCATTTGCCATTTTTTACAAATGCTTTTTCTTCACTGAATGGATTCGCTTCTTCAAAAACATATTTCAGCTTCAGCACGCCGGCCGCATCGATATAACCATATTTGTCCTTCTCCCGTTGCGGGAATAACAGCGGGTTTTGCGCGCCTGCCGATTGCACAAACAATGCAACAGCAATCAGGAATAAGAACAAGCGGTAGAACATAGCGCTTTTTGATTCTCAAAGTACGCATGCTGTGAGGCTGGGGTATACCCTGGAGATGGTATTTTGGTGAAGATGCTGGTTTATTTTTTGTTATGGCTGGCCTTGTCTTATATCCGCTAATACGAGATTTTTTCATGCATCTTAGTGTAGCTAAACTATATCAACCGAAATGGATAGAACTGATTCATAAAGAGTGGATTTGTAATCTTGCACTTGCCAGCCAGGTAAAGTCACTAAAAAATCTACCGATGTCTATAAAGAAGTATCAAACACGCTAACAAAAAACGGACTAAAGAAAGGCATGTAATCATTGGAGGCTTCACCCTAAACAAGCTGTCGCTGTTATTCTTAGTGGTTCAATACTTGAAGGATAAATGGGCAATGGAGGATTTCGGAATAAGATTGGTGAACTAAGAGCAACTCTAGCGGGGCATTATCGTCCGCGATCTCATCTCAAGAAATGCCATAAAAAAGGGCCGCATAGAAATGCACCCCGTTTTTAAATTCCAATATCCTTAGAAAACCATTACAAAAATAACAGCTATCCATAAGCGAAACAATACCACAAAAAGGGGATTTATGCACTTCAGTGTATAACCTGTGTATACCCGCAGTAAACAGGCGTGTTAGGAAGATTACTTAACATTAAATTCATCTCAGTCCGGGTAAAAGGGCCTTTAAGACTCGTCTATAATGGTACTTGGCGATTGGATAAGTAGCCGATCCAGCAATCGCATTCACCACATTTTGGTCAGCTCTGTTAATTTCCCAACTCCTTCAATCGATTCCTTGCCTCCTCGTAACCGGGATAGATCGCCAGGGCTTTCTTGTAGTAGGTGATCGCATCAGCCTTGCGGTTTAATTTGAGATAGATATTTCCCATGGTCACCATCACCAGGTCGCGATCGGGAAACTCTGCAGCATTGTTCTCCGCAACGATCCTCGCATCATCGTATCGTTTGAGCTGTAGCAGTTGGTCAGCTATAAAATTCATCGAGATCCAGTCGGTGTAATAATTAGCTGTATCGGATTTCAGTTTCCTGAATTCGTTGATGGCAGCCGCAGCGCCCTTACCGGCAATTAGTGATTCCACGACTTTGTGAACAGGCCTCTTCACCTTCACTGGCTTGTTATAAAGGATATTTACCAGCGTGCGGGTGATGCCGAAGAAATCGGTTGGCGAACTATTACAAAGGATCACAACCAAACTATTGGTGGATGGAATACGGAGCATGAATGAGATAAAACCCTCCGTCATTCCAAGGTGGAAATTGG
Source organism: uncultured Terrimonas sp. (assembly GCA_964528095.1). Lineage (GTDB taxonomy): Bacteria > Bacteroidota > Bacteroidia > Chitinophagales > Chitinophagaceae > CAZGSG01. The sequence goes on along the minus strand of CAZGSG010000062.1, from coordinate 10,986 downwards.
CGGTGACGCTATCCGTGGAAGTATACCTGAAATTTTTATTAAACCAGCCAAAACCATAGTCGGCGGGTTTGATACCAGGGGTAAGCATCGCATCCGTCAGTTCCTTATTGATGAGACTATAGTTAGTGATGCCCAGGTGAAATTTAAACAGATCTTCTACTGTAGAATAGATATCTCCTGTACCCATGGTGTTGGACTGATCGCGGAAATCCGAACTCGTATAGCCACCGAGACTGTAATCGTAACCGGTGGCACGTTTGTTTACTACCTGCGTATGATAATACGAACCGGAACTATTCATGCCCAGCTTATCATAGATATCTGCCTTCATCAGTTGCGAATAGGATTTACCGGTTACTTTTTCCAGTACATGTCCAAGCGTAAAATAACCCCAGCTGCTATAATTGTATTTACTACCAGGGGTGAAGGCCAGGGCCGAGTCCCTATAGATATTTATATAATCATCTCTCTCAAAATACTGGCGGCTGATACGCGGAAAAAAATCCTTCATGATGTCATAGTTGGGTATACCGGATGTATGGCTCAGTAATTGCCGGATGCTGACAATTCCCGCAGGTTTACCTGAAAATTCGGGCAGGTAATCAGCAACATTCTTATCGAGACTGATCAGTCCTTTTTGTACCTGTATAAGGGTCAGCATAGCAGTAAGCGGCTTGGAGACGGACCCGATCATGAATTTAGTATCGGTTGCATTAGGGATATTCCATTCCCTGTTGGCCAGTCCAAATGCGCCTTTGTAAACAACGCGGCCGTTTTCGGCTACCAGTACCGCTCCGTCAAACATGTTATAGCTATGATAGATTCGCATAGTAGCCGCAAGCCGGTCGTGTTTGCTTTGGCCATACGCGATCATCCCCCAAAAAAGTACTGGTAATAAGAGTAGGTGTTTTGTTTGCATAATGGCCGCATTATGGTGTTATCCAAATATACCAATATTAATAGCGGGAATAGTTGGTCGCTAACTGACAACCTGAGTTACCCCATGAAACCTTGGGTTATTGTTAGGATATGCCTCACCCTCGATGAATTTGCATCAACTACACGAGGCTTTATCAAGCCGTCGAGTCTTACAAGAACATTTTTCCCATTATCGAAAAAAACATTTTGAATGCGTTAAAACAACATTGTTTTTTTTTAACAGCATCCTTGTTTTGCAGTAGAAGAATGTTATAGAGGGGTTGCAAAAAATCCGAAGCCGGGAAGCTATCTCAAGAAATCCATTATTCGGCCTTTGTTATAGATGAACTATCTGCGCATATATGATTCGAAGACAGGTGGAGCAGTGGAACTGCATCCACTTCATGGAGCCGATGAATTGCCGAATAACCTGCAAGCTGCTAAAATCATTGCCGACCAGGGCTGTTTAGTAGAATTGTTACCCAATTTACCCGGGGCCGAAAAGCAAGCACGCAAGTATTGGTTACCAGATGTAACAGAAAATAAAAATCCGGATATACGAATAGACGGCATTTTCATAGGTGATATCAAAACACCAAATCCACATGTTCTGGTTAAAAAATCTACCATCAATCATTGTATCTATTCCTGTGCACGACAAAAAGTATCCATTGCCATCATCAATTTGATGGACCGGGATTATACGTTACAGGATATCAAAAAGGGGATCATCGGAGCATTGCAACCGGACCGGAATAAAACAATTAAGGAGGCCTGGATCATTACCCGTCACCGAAACCTGTTCAAGGTCGCTCGTAATATGGTTTTTGATGAATCGATTTATGAAACACTGCACTACCTGTAAACAGGGAGGGCGGTTGCCTCTATTGAGGTAACCGCCCTTCTGCGTAGGCTCCAGGCCGCAGCCCTAAGCGATACAAATTTCAGTTTTATTAAACTTTTGTCCAAATTTTTTTAAATTATTTCTAAAGCTGCGTATAATCACTGGTATATAGGGGATTTTAGCAATAGACCTTCAGGCGTTATCGGATAAGATGTACATACCTGTCTCTATTTGTATCCACATTAGCGCACAATTATTTTTCCTTGTTTCAGTATGCCCTTATCCATCACCAACTGGTATGGATAGATACCCGCACTATATGCATTCATATCTATATTAATTACAGTACCTGCAGCAGCATTAACCGGGTATTGTTTTACCTGGCTTCCTCTTGTATCATAGATAATCAAATTTCCGTTGCTCACTGGCCGGTTTATTGTCGCACGCGCCTGTCTTGGCGCAGGGTATGTTAGTGACATGGTTAACTGGTTGCCGGTTTCCCAATTAATGACTACAGTACGTGATAACTGGCTGCGACCATCCCGACCCACCTGCTGCAACCGGTAATAGTTCCTGCCATTTGCCGGTTGTATATCTTTAAACGAATAAGTCTTGTTTTCACCGCTATTGCCGGCAGTGGTTACACTACCTATCGATTGATAGCTGAAGCCATCGGTACTTCTTTCCACAATAAACCGATCAGTCTGTTGTTCGCTGGCTGTTGTCCATTGCAGTTGAATGCCATCCGTTTTTTTATCAGCTGTAAACTGGCTTAGTTCCAGGGGTAGAACTATCAAACCGCCGTGCAACCAGAATTCCGAAAAGTTATTTACTGTGAAATCCAGGTACCTGACACCACCATATGCGGTGCCGGCTGTAATACTGCTTTTGGGAATAAACACGGTGCTGCCGCCTGTAGTATTGTAAGTGCCATCTTCACCCGGGCCCATATATTGCGTAATGCTGAGATCGTTGGCAGATCCCACCAACATGTCAACAGCCTGTAATGCCAGCAGTTCCAGGTTGGTGAAATATAATCTCACCTGCACAGCTGACACGGGTGCCGTGGAAGAAGTTATTACATAATGCCTGGCCAAATATCGTTGTCCGTTTACCAGGCCCGGTATTACATCTACATATGCTGAAGCGCTCAATACACCAAGATTATTGCCGTTATCCTTTACCGATGCTATTACACCATTGGTTACCGGATCATAAATTGTTTTCCAGGTACTGTTGTCGCATACAGTACCTGTGGTGATGGCGGGCGCAATACCGGATAGCGTTGAAGTAGGGGATATATTGGGTAATATACCGACTGTGCCTGTGGAACTGCTGGCCACTGCAAGATCGAGTTTGCCGTCATTGTTAAGATCACCGAGTGCAACACCCAACGCATTGTTGCCTGTAGCAAGATCAACTTTTCCTGCAAAGGAAATGCTGCTGCCTGCCGATGTATTTCGAAACAACGATACAGTTGCGCTGGTATTATTCGCAGCAGCCATATCGGGTCGGCCGTCACCATCCATATCGCCGATGATCACTTCGCGCGGACTTGTGCCGGCAGTATAATCCACTTTAGTGGCAAAAGAAATTGTACCCGATATTGTATTGGTATTACGTAATACAGATACTGATGCGCCAGCGAGATTGACTACGGCGATATCCAGTTTACCATCACCATTCAGATCTCCCAATGATAAACCACGGGGACTGGCACCTGTTGGATAAGTTATGGCTGGTGAAAAACTTATTGTACCGGATACAGAGGTATTATGACGGGCAGCTATTACGGACGCGCCCTCGTCGGCTACGAGCAGATCTGGTTTGCCATCACCATCTACATCAGCAATGGCCAGTTCACGGGGTCCGGTAAAACCGGTCAGTGTCTGGGTTACAAAAGAAGCGGCACCCACGGTAGATGTATTGCGATAAACAGTTACTGAGCCTGAACTAAAATTGGCAACGGCAATATCCGGTTTACCATTACCATCCAGGTCGCCGACAGCAATACCCAAAGGATTGACCTGGCAGGCCAGATCCAGTTTTGCCGCAAAAGATATCGTAGCGCCAACAGTTGTATTGAGGTGCACGGATATATTCTGTGTATTATAATTACCGGTCACTACATCGAGTCTGCCGTCACCATCCAGATCGGCGGTCGCCAAACCGGACGCACCTGAGCCGGCAACACCCGTGGCTATGTCTATTTTCGTTGCAAAAGCAATGGTAGCACCAACGCTAGTATTCCGAAATACCGACATAGTAGCTGTGCCTGTATTGGTGGCTATCATATCAGCTTTACCATCTCTGTCCAGATCAGCAAATAATACACTCCTGGTGGTGGTGCCCGCCGTAAAATTTAACCTGCTGCCAAATGAACCACTGTAAAGTGGAGAGCAGCCGTCAAATGTGGGTGTGAATGGAAGTGCAGAAGATCCACTCAGTCCATTGGAACTATTGAGTACAGTAATCGGCTGGTTGCCCGCGCCTGCGGGAATGGTAAGCGTGAGCAAAGTGGTGGTGGAGGCTGATACGGTTGCTTTGACCGGGCCAACCCATACTATGTTGTTGGCTGCAACAGCATTAAAACCTGATCCGGTTACCGTGACGGTACAGCCAGCAGGCCCGGACTTTGGCGAAAAACTGCTGATGCTGGGTTGCTGGGCTACGGCAAATAGGGGTAGTAATAAAATCCAGGGCGCACAGAGGCACATGAAGGTGGTTGCTTTCATAAAAATTGGAATTAATACAGGGGCCTGGTTGGTGGAAGCGCCTGTATGGTTCTATTATATCTTCACGGTCACCTGTCGCGGCTGAAAAGCGATTTCTTTTATACTACGCTAGAAATGAACGTTATATATATAATACGTATAAACGAATAAAAAAACATAGTAGTATACCCCTAAATATTTATTGACAATTAGCAATATTTTTGGCTGTTTGGGTTGCGGATAGTGTAAGAAGATATTTTCAGATTCTTCGAAGGATTGCAATGGGTGGGCGGAGATAGGTTCAATATTTCGACTTATCGATTGATAAGATCGGGGAAGGGCAGGTGATAGCGCAGGTTATATATTATATACGGATATTGATACTGGCAATTTGCCGGGAACACTTTATGACGAGGATAAGCACAATTATGTAAACGGGATATTAAAGCCAGCCGTAACTTTCGATTAGCCGGTCTCTCTGGCTGCGTGAAACGGGAAATGTGTTGCCGGTAATCATTGTCAACATGTTTTCATTTCTGTTGAACGACTTAACCATATTAAGGTTTACAATGTATTGACGATGGATACGCAGGAAAAATTGTTCCTCCAGTACATCCTGTAATTCTTTCAACTTGCGGGTAACCAGATGTTGTTGCTGATCGCTTAAGACGATCAGCGTGTAGTTGCCTGATGCTTCTGCATAAACGATATCTTTTATATCGACAAAACTTACCTGGTGTTGTCCGGGAATAGCTATTTTACTGATATGTCCCTGGCGCAGTTGTTGTTTTAATTGCTGCAACTGCATTTCGTGAACGGTTTGATGGCGATCTGCTTTGGCAATAACCTCATTCATTTCCTCCTGGCTTACAGGTTTCACCACATAATCCAGCGCATTGAAGCGAAATGCTTTCAATGCGAATTCGTTGTAGGCGGTAGCGAAGACAATGTTCAGGCTGAGATGCCGGATACGTTCAAGCAGATCAAATCCGTTCATCTGTGGCATTTCCACGTCAAGGAAAATCAGGTCGGGACTGAGCATTTCAAGTTGATCAAGGGCCTTAAGCGGATTGGTGAAAGTAGCGATAATACTGATCTGCGGATAGGCGGCCAGAAGCAGCTGCATCTGTTCAATACTATCCGGCTCGTCATCAATCAATACTGTTCTGATATTTTTCATTCTTCATACTGTTTTTAAGCAACAGGAATTTGTATGATTACCTCTGTACCGGTAGCTTTTCCTTCTTCATAAAGATCATGAATAGTAATAAAAGTATGGATGCCATATTTTTTATTAAGTAATTCCAGTCTTTCGTTTGTAATATGTGTCCCAAAAGATTTGTGACCCGGGGTCGATTCGCTTTTTAGTTCTTCAGCTTTCACCCGGCCAACCCCATTGTCCCGTACGGTTACGATCAGTGTATCATTCACTTCTTCAAAAAGAACGTCAATTCTACCGCCTTCTTCTTTATGCATGAGCCCGTGCCAGATCGCGTTTTCAATATATGGTTGTATCAGCATTGGCGGGAGTTCAGTATATTCTTTATCAATACCAGGATCGATTTCAAGATGGAATTGCAATTTTTGTTTGAAACGCATGGCTTCCATTTCAAGGTATAGTCTTAAAGTTTCTTCCTCTTGCGCTAAGCTGATCATTTCTGTTTTAGAATTCTCCAATACCAGTCGCATTAATCTTGAAAATTTGGAGAGGTACCTGGTAGCGGCCTGGCTATCATTTTTCGCGGCATAAAGTTTTATGGAGTTCAGGCAATTGAATATGAAATGTGGATTCATCTGTGACCGGAGTGAACTAAGTGCCGCGTTACTGATGCCAACCTGGAACTCGGCCGCTGTCTTTTCCTGTTCCGCTTTTTTCCAGGCGAGCTCAGCTTTTAACCGGGCTTGTTGTGCCCGGTTGCGGTAAAAATAAAAACAGGCTAGTGTTACCAGCACCAGCAAGACTATTCCGCTGTATAACCATTGTTGCCGCAACCGAAAGCTTGCTGCCGTGTCTTTTTTAACCTGCTCTATTTTTAAGGAGTCCTGTTTTTGCGCATATTCAAACTCTACTTCACGCCGGGCAAATTCACGTTCCTTTTCCCGGTTGAATAAACTGTCTTTATACCGGGTATGTTCAGTAAGAGCAGCAAAGGCCCTGTCGTATCTCTTCTGCGCCCGGTAGATCTCCGATAACTGGAACTGGGCGAGTGGATAGAACTGCAGACTGCCAGTGTTGAGATATCGTTTGGCGGCATCTTCAATATATTCTGCCGCCTTTGCCAGTAGAACAGTTTTTTGTTGTTCGTATGTTATACTATTCGCCTTCTTAAAGTAAAGTTCTCCCATCGAATGCATGGCAAGAGCTATGTTATCTTCTATTTTACATTTCAGCGCTATTGCTATTGCCTTTTCCAGGTAAAACCCTGCTTTGTCGAATTCATTTTTTGCCGTATAAATAGCTCCGAGGTTGTTGTATAAATAAGGCAGACTGTTATCGCTCGTTATTATATTTTCAACTGAGTCTTTCCCTATTAAAGAGTCTGTTATTAAGTAATATTGAAGGGCGTGATCCATCTTTCCCTGTGTATAATACAGGGTACCCATATTCATCGTGATCGTGGCAATTCCTTTTTTATATTGTTCTTTTTCATATAATGCAAGCGCACGCTGGTAGTAATTCATCGCCTGCACATAGTCGGCCATGCCAAAATTATAGTTGTTGCCTAAATTAGAGTTGGCCTCTGCTATACTTATAGGGTCCTTTGTCAGAGTAAGATACTTCAGTGCTTTTAGGTAATATTCCAGCGCCTTTGGATATACAGCTTGTTGCTGGTAGATATTGCCTATAAGGTTTGATATATTTCCTAATGATACAGGAGCATTCTCATTGTCAATTTCGTTAAGCGCTTCCAGCAGGTATTGTAGTGCCAGTTTGGTTTTACCGGTTATCCCATAAACCAAACTAATCCCGCTTTTGGCATTAGCCATCATTACCTTATTTTTTACAGCAGTCGCCATTGTCATTGAGTGTTCAAAAGCCTCCAGGGCTTCGGCTGATCTGCCTGTTTGCATCAGGTTGAGTCCTTTGCTGAGATAACAATCTGCCAGGATCGATGTGCTGTTGTTTCCTTTCGCAAGCGCTATGCCTTTGTTGGCATAGGCAATCCCGTCTTCAGGGTCATATAACCGGTAGGCAAAGGAAAGATCTTTATACAGGCTGGCTTTTTCTTCCTCATTAAGTGCATGCTGTACCAAATAGTGCAAAGAATCCACCTTCTTTTTAGCGGTGATCTGTGTCCATCCTCTTTGTCCTATGGAAATAAAAAGCATGTTCCACAGCAGCAACAATAGTATACCATCCGGTCGGGAATAGGAGTGCTTCATTGATTAATGTAAGTGCGCAAGCGCTGACCGGTTCTTCCTTCCCGGTGGGCATTGCTGGCTTAAATATAAAACTAATAAAACAAAATAGGCAGCACGCGGCAAGTGTATAAGCCGTTGTCTTTATTGTGTAAATGGTATAAAAAATGGGCTGGACCATCACTATACTCATTCATTCACGGGCTTTTGAATGTTTAAATCGTTCTATGCGGTGCTTGTACGAAAATCCTGCTGCTCATACACTAAGGATGCCCATTTATACAGTCTGCTGCTACCAGGTTTTGTTGACAGGATACATTTACCCTGTCATACGAAGTCATCTATTACGGGAAGTTTTGAGAATTCGTGTAAAAAAACATTTAACATTTAATACCTGGTCATGATCATGAAAATTATTCGCGTAGTCGCAACTATTGTATTGATACTGCTTCCGTTTCTTCCGGTGACAGCGTTTTGGCTGGGAGAAATTAATAATACCAATTTTTCTACTTACCTGTTGACTGGGGTTTTGACAGGACTGGTTATGGTATCGCTTATGCTATTGATCGGGGGAAGAACAAAAAGCCGGTTATCCGCGCTTAACCTGCCTGCCTGGTCATTATTCGCTTTGGGCGTCCTCGTGTTGTTCCCGTTACACCTGGGACCACCCAGAGAAAGCCCGGCCCTTTTGCAGTTCCTCGGCATAGAACGGTTCAGGTATGGAATGCTTTTACTCGCAGTGCTCGTTTTCTGCGCTGCCGCGTATCTTATGATCATTTACCTGAAAGCCTACCCGACATTGATAGGCCAGATTATGGCTATTGTGTTTTTTGCTACAGCGTTATTTAATCTATGGGATAACTATGACTCCTGGAGTTTTGGTAATCAAATGAAGGATTGGATGGCTGCCGGAAAACGGCCAGAGGATTTTTTCCCTTCCTATAATTTTCATCATGTTTTGAGAGCCGTTGCACGCATACTCTTGTATATAGCAGCAGGCGGACTTTGTTTTTTATTGTTAGTTCAAAAAAGTATTAAGAAATGGCAGGCCTGGCTCATTTTACTGTTTTGTGCTATCGGGATAAGCTTTTGCATGTTATTCATTGGCTATGGTTTCCAGTATTATTTTCCTTTTATGGTGCCTGCAATAGCGATGGCTCCGGCATACTGGATAGGTATTGTTTTGCTGAGCAGGAACACAATATTGCCAAAGCCTTAGATCCGCGTAGGAATAAAACAGCAATATCACATGACAATCATTAACAAAGATGACAGCATATTTAAAATACAGCCGGCAGGTATCCTATCAGTCCTAATGTGTAACGACTATTAAACTTCTTCGATATGAAACAACTATTTATTGGTTTACTAATTGCTCTTCTGCCAGCCAGTTCTATGGCGCAGGGGCAACTCATTCCTGCGGGAGGTATACAGATCATGAGTGGCTCAAAAATCCTTTACCAGCATCCGACTTTGCTGGCCGGTCAGTGTCTGGCATTTTACAAAAACTATAAGCCGCAAATTCAAAAAATTGTGGAAGATGCCATTGTCAACAATGTGCACAATAGTACGGGGGAACATGTAAGAGAATTACAGGTGCGCCTTACAGATGATATCAGCTTTGAAGCGGATAACGGGCATGAGCCTGGCGATTTTACTTTTGTTATGAATATGAAAGGTAATAATGCGAATTTTAAAGTTACCACTCCCGGTATATTGGGTAGCTATGCTGATCCCCGTTTCGATTTTACCTGGGACGCCCTGTTTTTTATGAGCTTCAGAGACGTGCGTAATCCTCAAACTTTCATTTGTGAAAACGCAAGAATGCAGGTTATGGCTTACACGATCAAAGCCGATAATACACCCGCGTCATTGGTAATGCTTTGTAATAAGGTCTATAGTGCCTTCAGTAACGAAAAGGGTTTTTTCCCGGACATGAGAAAATCATCGGCAAATATGGCCGGTGTGCTGAATAGAGACCTGGTCGCCGCTATTCAGCCTTTATTGAAAGAGGCCTTTCTCGCAGAAGAATTTCGTATCGACGGCAACGACTCCCTGCACTGTACCATTGATGTAAATAATGGGAACTTAATAGTCAGGCATCCACATACAATTATAGGGAGCGCATTGAGGCGAAATCAACAATCTCTTCAAAATGAAGTTGTGTCCCCTCAGGTACAACGGTTAGTCAATAAACCTGCGTTAAAACCAAAGACCCTGGCAGAGGCCGTCAATGGGACAAAACAGCACAATACTGCAACCAGCCCGGTATTAAAAGATAAGCCTGTATCCCCGCAACCAAAGCCACGACTTAATCCACAGCCCTTGCCACCAGGCAATGATCCTCCCAGGTCCAAAGGGAATACACTGAACCCGAAACCGTTGCCGCCAGGTAGCAACAGTATAAAGCCGGAACCAAAAAAACAAGCAGTTCGTCGTGTAACTATCCTCAGGAAATAAATTACGGGATATGAAAAACACATTACTGAAATTGGTGGTATTGATAAACATAATAGCCCATTGGGATGTGCGGAACGATACCTGAAATTCTCGAATAAGGGATCAGTAAAAACAACCAGGTTAAAGAGGCAACCGATCTTTTCATCACTCTTTATAAATTAAAATTATGAATAACGCACTAAAACTAAGCTGGCGATTCCTGTTAATGCCTGTTCTGCTGGGCTTTGTTGAAGCCGTAAACGCGCAATCGGTAGACATTAAAGATTATTATGTAACAGGATTGATAAAGGATCGGATCAATGCCAGTATTCAACAAAATTTCATTATAACTTTTGACCAGGCAGTAGCTCACATCTATACAATCGACCAGGTTCAGCAATTACCCTATACGTTCATAAAAACCAGTACTGGCAAAAAGCAGTATACCATCAATATCAACAGCGGAGAGTATGTATTTTTCTTGGAAGAAAAAGATTACCTCGACCGGCTCTCTTCGATTAAAACACCGGAGGGAATCGTTGGGGTGTATGTGGTGGATAATTTCAGCACAAAAAAAATCCCAGAAACAAACCAGTTGTCTGGCAAGATATGGAAAGGAAGCAGAAGATCGGATACAGGAAAAGATGTTGAAAAAGAGATTTATTATGTCTTTGATACCGGGAAATACCTCAGTTATCCCAAAGGCCAAAA
>CAZGSG010000061.1:0-24523 GCA_964528095.1 uncultured Terrimonas sp. | reverse complement strand
TTACCCTTGCGTGTTATTAGTAATTTAGTAACAAACATATTTGACCAATTATATGCCCCCGAAAAATCTTCAAAATCATAACCAAACGGTGGAAAGATATACAACAGGCTGTCAGATACTTTAACACGAGTTGTGTCTTTCATAATAGAAAAAATAGCTGCATTGATCTTAAAATTAGTGCTGTCGGAATGCTTGTAAAGAGGTGTGGTGTTTTGTTTGAGCCATACAGAGCATAAACCTACCAGCCACTCAATTGGTTGATAGAATTTACTTTTCTCAAGTTGATTTCCAAAAAAAACATTCTCCACCACGAATACTCCTTCCTTAAATGATCCATTGGTGTGCAAGAGATGCTCCAATTCTGTCAGTGCTGACAAATACTCTTTCTTTGTGGAATCTTCATTTGGCATACTCCAAAGAGGAGTACCTGATATGCAAAAAAGGCCAATAACTATTGACTTCTTAAACAAGCCGCTTCCAATACTACATCCAGCCATAAATACTTTTTAAAATCTTCCATTCGCTGCCATTTTTCCCCAATATATAAGTGTTGCCGTAACCACGTATCAAACTTACTATCACTATTGCTTTTTTAGATTTGCTGAAGAAAATTGGATTCGATACCATAAAAAAAGGCTGCGTCTTCTCGATTAACAAACTTGCTGTACTGTCAAAATTCCGAAAAGCTTGAAAAATCTGTAATGCTGGTATCAGAACTCTTTCTTCTGGCAGGGAATCATGTACAAGTTTATACCCTTCTTGTTTGCCAATCTGTTTCCTAATTTTCCTTTTTTCCTTTCTTTTAAGTATCTCATACCCTTTTCCCGACAAATTAATCGTTTGTATAGGATAAAGACTGTCTAACAGAGGAAACTTGGCATTCATTTCGGAATGTAGTGCCCGAAGAACCCTATACTCATCTCCGTGCTGTGCATAAATCTCCAGCGACACAATGAGTAAAATAAATATTGAAGTAATTCGTAAAAGCATAAATCTTCTATTAATTTATTGTTTTGGCAGTTCGCTTGGATTAGCAACAGGAGTCATAAGGCCGTGTTTTTCACCAGTCCTTTGAACGTCCCCATGCCCCATTATACGGAGGATGAGGTTCTCCATTCTAATCGCATTTACATGATGCCCTGCTGCATCTTCGCCACTAGTAACCCTAAAGCGGCGATGACCTAAAACTTCATGCCCTGCGGTTGACGGGCGGCCAGCCGGATTACCTCCTTTCGTATTAGTTGAAGAATTTAAATAATCCAACCCGGCTTGTTCAGGTGTCAACCCTTCAATAATAACGGAGTACGACCCGTCTTTGGTGTTAGTTGTAACAGAACCCCAAATTCCAGCCACGGTTGCACCCGACAATTTGCCATCATTATTCGCCATTGTTGGGCCAAATACACCACCAGCCTTATTATCAAGTAGCTTTGATGCTGTTTTTGATACATCACCGTTTGTACTTACATATTCCACCATGTGTTTATCAGCCGAATTTATAGTATTAAGAACAGTTTTAGCAAAAGCTATTTGATCTTCACTCAGCCCCTCAATGGCCTTATCAAACGCCGCTTGGTCAATAGTATTAAAAGTTTTTCCCTTAACACTTATCAAGCCTCTAAATTGCTCATATTTATCGTCTTTTAGCATAGCATTAAGGTCTGAATGAAATTTCGCTGCATCGTCCTTTGTAGCACCAATTACCAATCTGCCATCTGGATCAACATTTTTAATAGGATTGTTTAAAACAAAATTATATGGCGAATATGAGAAGTATAAAAAAGCCAACGGGTCAACACTAAGCCACCTGCTTGCGCTGCTATTATCAGAGGCATTGTTGAAAATACTGTCAGCATCGAGTAACCCAACAACTTTCTTTTGGTAAATATGAAACATAACAGAGCCAATACGCTGTATGCTATCTGTATCGAACACTTCAACAAAGCGGTCGCCGTATGCCGTTACTATTTCCCCTTTTTTCCCAATGGATTCAAAAGGGTTATATTTTTTTTCTTTGGGATTTTTCTGTGCCTGTGATAAGGTGGCTGTCAGAATAAAGAAAGCGGCTAATAGTAGTTTGGTGGTATTCATCAAATTTACGGTTTAAAAGTGGCTTAACCTCTTGTCCTATCCACTACCGTGGACTTAGGTTTATATTGCTTCATTTGGTTTATTTCCTTTTGTAAGCGTTGCTGCAATTCTAGATTTTCCTGCTTTTTCTTTTCCTGCTCTACTGATTTCAACCAACGCTGATAGGCTTCGGCGGGCATATCCTGATAGCCCAACCCGTCAATATTCTCATACGATTGGTGCATGGTAAGGTATGCCTGATAAGCAGCGGGGTAGTTTGGTAGATCTTTTTCCGGTGGCTTACCGGCAGCATTAATCTTTTGCATAGCCATATTTGTTTTTAATTGAGCATCTATCATCAATGCCGTCATGTTTTGAGGATTCACTTGCAAAATTCTTTTTCTGATTGTTTCAGCAAATCCGTCATACTGAAACTTACTTAGATACCCAAGCAACAAATCTGCTAAACATTGAGCATAAAGTTTTCTTTGAGAAAGCGTATCCAGATATACTTTATTCTTTATGGCTGCTGCATTGATGTAGCCGGATTGGTGTAACCAGGTAGTTGATACAAGATTGCTGCTGGTGGTTTCAAAGTTCAACATATTACCCTTTGCATCCAGAAATCTGATAAACGAGTGTCCCGGTGAAAGGGACAACCATGCTTTTGCTCCCAAGTGTTCAGCTATCATAAGATATACTAAAGGCATTGAATGACACTGCCCCTTACCTGTAATCAGCATCTTAATCGCAAACATTTGATTATAGTTTTTTTCTCCCATGTAATCCTCAAAGTCATATTTGAAATTCTTTATGGCAACCGTTTTCTTTTTTTGAGGGTCATAATACTGCCCCCCGATTTTGAACCGTTTTTGTATGCCATAATTCAAAGAGATGTTATCCTTTGTATTTAGCTTTTCATTTTTTAATTGCTGTTGAATAATCTTTGCTTCCGTTTGTAACCGGCTTTTAAGAGAATTAAAAGTGTATTTGTCCTCAAGCCAGGCGTTTTCCACAAGATAAACGGCCTTGGTAATTGAGAAATTATCAGGGTTTAGTTGCAGGAGGTTTTCGTATGCTTCACGATAATATTTTGTTTTCTCCAGCCACTCCTTATATTCATAACCAAGTTGTAGTTCCCTTACATCATTTCGTATATCCTCAAAAATTGCATCATGTTGACTCCCCCTGTTAGAAATAGCTTCCTGCTGTTGGATGGTACGCCGGTTTTGCTCTTGGATATTTGGAGAGTAAAAACTTAATCCAGGTTGATTTTGTGCTGATCGTTGAGTAACTACATTGTTAGTGAGATTTACTTGCTGGAATGTAGCTGGTTCAGGTAGCTGGATTTGAAGCGCTGAAAGTGGATTACGTTCAAACAATTTGTAATTGATCGAAGGCTGGGGAATAGTTTGGGCAAACGTGTATAAAGGTAACAAGTGTGCTGCCAGCATAGCAGCCATTAGTTTTGGTAAAGTAAAAACTCTCATACGATAAGTTAGGTAAGGTTGAAGTTATATAAAAAAATATATAACGAGACCAGACATGAAATTTTATCAGCAGATAACTGTCCTAGTCCAACTCTTTCGATTAAATAATCATGTCAGCGTAAGTGTTTTTACCTATAATGAATAAGGGCAGAACAATAAGTTTATAATTTCTGAAGCATGGACGAGAATATGGAACATGCCTTATATTAACTTTCCTCTTATTCTCTCTAAGAAGGCTTCTTTGTAATTCGCACCAATCGGAATGCGAATGGATTCTTTTTTCATGATGATTTCATTATTATCTACCGCCTGGATATATTTAATTGATACAATGAAGGATTTATGAACTCGTATAAACCCTGATGCCGGAAGTCGGTCTTCCAGTTCTTTTAAACTCAGGTAAGCCAGTATCTTTTTAGGTGGACAAAAAAATTGCACGTAATTGTTCATAGCCTGCATGTAAACAATGTCGTCAATATCTATTTTATGCAGCTTACCCCTGTCACCATGCTTTACCAAAATATAGTCGTCCTTAATAGCCTCTACCGGTGTGGAACGACCTGTTATTGCATCATTCACTTTTTGAACAGCAATTTTGAACCGTGGAAACGTAATAGGTTTTAGCAAGTAGTCAACTGCATTCAGCTCATAGCTCTGAACTGCATACTCATAGAAAGCGGTGCAGAAAACGATTTTTGTAGTGTTGCCGGTGGCTTTGGCCACATCAATGCCATCCACTTTCCCCATTTGTATATCCAAGAAAACAACATCGGGTTTCTGTGCTTTAATCATCTCGATGCCAATCAACGGGTCAATCGTTGCGCCTATCAACTCCAGATCAGGTAGTTTGGAAATGAATCTTTTTAAGACGTTGATGGCTGGATTCTCATCATCAATGATTATACACCGGATCATAGTTTAGGTTTTAATGGTTAATTCAATGGTATAAAAACCTTTCGTATTGTGTGTAACAATGGAGTGTTTGTCTTCGTATAATACCTCAAGCCTTCTTTTAAGATTGGCGAGACCTACGTTATGAGAAGTGTCATTTAGCTCTCTTGGCTGTATCTTATTCCTGCAAAAGAAAAAAATATGATCTGGTTGAAGCCTGATCCTAATCATAAGCGGATGTTTCCTGTCAGTGAGATCCCCATATTTAAAAGCATTTTCAACAATTGTAATGAGGGAAAGCGGCGGTAACATCTGATCCTCAATTTCGCCTTCCATTTTGAAATCAACTGCTTCGTTTCCTTCATACCTTACACGGTTTATCTCAATCAACCGGGATAAGTTTTTCAGTTCTTTTTCTACAGGAACAAGATCAGTTTCCTGGTCTATATTCTCAAAAGAATATCGCATCATGTTGGATAGATTGGAAATATTAGCCGCAAGAGCTTCTGAATGCTCCTGCGCCTGTGAATAAAGTGTATTAAGAGTATTTTGAAGAAAATGCGGATTTACCTGCGCCCTTAAAAAAGCGTATTCTATCTGCAACTTTTCCTTTTGTGCTTTTAGCTCTTGTTCTTTTAACTTGGCATTCTCCAATTCCCTCACATACTTCTCTTCCTGTAATTCCCGTAACGCACGTTCTTTATTAAAAAATCCCCTGATAACAAAATATAGAAGCGCATAAGAATAGTATTGAATATATCCTAATACTGCATACTTAATAAAGTCCCGGAACTGGTCAGTTTCGTATAGCCTAATATTGGCAGATGGCAACGCTATGTACATATAAGCATAGCCTATCGCACCTAAAACAAGAAATGTTCCTACAAACGAAAGGATGCTTAAAAACACTCCCATCTTTTTATACCTGTTCAGCCAAAATATACTTACATAGAATGCCAGCAAGTACGGGAGCATAGAAAGAAAAGCATATCCGAGATTTATTGAAGGGTTCGATAATTTGTTCGCAACAAACAAGAAGCCAATATAAACAACCCAGACGGCGGCATGGACTGCTGCCATCCAGAACTTTTTATTTTCGCCAGGAAGCAAGGAACGCATAGGTGATTGGTTAAATGTTAGATATAATTGGTTGTATTAAAGGTAGTGCAATACCCCTTTTTCCTTCAGTTCGAGAAACGTGTTCTTTTCAATACCTTCCTTACTAACCGGCTTTTTAATACTTTGCCTTAATTTTTTGTATAACGCCGTTTCTATTGGGTAAGAAGTGTAACTGTTTTTTTGAAAGAGGAAGGGCTTTTTATCTAACTGAAAAACACCATAATCCTTCAGGTTAAAACGAACCATTGTACCACTGGTCTTCCCCTTCAATGGAATCAGCAGGTTTGTGATACTCGCAACTTTATGTAAGTACATCCATGCTTCCCATTGTTCAGGATATTGCCTAACGAAACTTGAAAGTATATCATATAGCTGTTGAGTTACTTTTGTTGCAAAGTTGTCCCTTCCCTCACAGCTATCCGGCAGTATAGCATCATAAAACCGGAGGCGAACATCATTCAATCCCGGCCTGTAATTAACAGCCGGAATAATAGGCACATTAGCGGCATGAGCCAAAAATCCAATACCCTTTCTTGCATATAACTGCTGGTGCAGAAAATTCACCAGACAGTTATTATCATTCTTAATAGTTGAAACACCTGCCCCTGAATTTCCATCCATGTATAGCAATAAATTTCTTCCCCTTTTCAATTCCCGCAACATTTGTAATCCGCTTCCCGGATTTTCAGCATCTATAATAGTAAACCCTGTCTTTTCATTCTGCCCTGCTAAAGTTTTATAAAGTGAATGGTAATCCTCTCCTTCGGCAGCAATGATAGAATTACCAATCACAAGCGAAAAAGGGACGTTGTTTTTAACCAGGAATGAGTTTATAATACGATATGAGCCGGTATGGAAAGTGCAAATTATAGCCGGACGTTCTTTAAGCAGCTTCAAATCGGCATCATCAAGGTTTTCCGTATGCAAAGAATGCAAGGCTGCCAAAGAGCCTTGCTCCAGTTTACTAAGCCGTTTGTGAATTAATAGCTGAGCAAATAATTTCATGTGCATTTTAGGATCAATAGCAGGAAGGTAGTTGGACAGGTTCGCACTTACAATTGTGTATTGCCCATACATAACTTCATTGCTTTGTATAACAGATTCATCAAAGTATTGCCTGATAATATTATCCCGCTGTATAATAAATTCAGCATTGCTCATAGGATATGTTTAAAGGATTATTGCCTGTTGCTATGAAAAAAGGAATCCGGTTACAGATTCCTCATAGATTGTTTCTTTTTTACTTGCCTGTACCTGGAGGCAGTGGTGGCTGTGTGTCAAAGCAGCAGCCAGTGTCGAGAAAAGAAAAAATCCCAGATACCAGTTTGCTGTACCTGCCTTCCATTTGCTCAATGCTAAGGGCATTCCCAAAGATTGTTGTGCGGTGTTTCATGTGTACGGATTTTAGTTTTTAATTCCTGTTTACACAGGTTGATTGTCACCTCAAACATCTTTTTACTTCGGCGGGATTCTAAACTTATTATGTAAACACCGGGTTTGGCTTGGTGAACGTGGCGATAGCTGATGTTACTTTTTACGGAAATATCTGTTCATCAAAAATGAAAGAAGCTCCAAGGAGCTTCCATTAATTCCGATATTCATCTCTAACTTATAAATCCATGTTACCACCCTGGCACTTGAGGCACGATATTTCTGAATTTAAATGTTTGAGTAACCAGGGCAGCTTTTTGGTCATTTCTTCTACTAAGCATTCTTATCAGATAAGTATTTTCCATTCGGGCGAAAGGGTCAAAGATTATCTTTTCAAATGCAATATAACTCACTTCAATACCTTGAGATGTTGGTTTAACATATAGAGATTGATTGTAGTTGCGAATATCCGAACCGCTTTTTACTTTAAAATAATATTGTCGTGGCATACCTGTACTCATATCTACCTCATTGTTAAGTATAACAGTCAGGTCATATCCTATTTGAGAAGCACATCTTCCCATGATAGCACCATACTTATTCCGATCAACATAACCGTTATCGATCATACAACCAATAATATTACAAGGACATATTTGTACGGTGATCGTAGGAGTGACTGCTTCATAACGACTTGAAATAGTAAAAGAATTGGTTCTCCCCTGAGATTGGCTTTTGAATTTGAGTGTTGTAGTTTTTTTATTTTCACTCTCAATTTTAATTACCCTGTAAGCAAGATGGAGATTCACTCCGCTAATATCTATTGTTGTTTTATTGTTTATATCTGTCTGCGCCCCAAAATCTACTTTATTTTTAAAAATCTGTGTCAGGTTCAACTTTGCATCTGCTACCCTGCTTTTATCAACGGTAATTTTGAATGCTCCAACTTTCAACGCCTCATAAAGAATATGCTGTCCCACGTTGTTCTTTAGTATATCGATGGAGTTAAGTGTAACGATAGTCAGGTTTTCCAATGAAAGCTGTGCATTGGTCAAGGCTTCATAATTTCCTCCAGCTTTCAGAAAACTAAAAATGCCCAATTCAAGGTTGCTTTTTGTATTCTGGTCTGATGATAAATCGAGATTGCTAACTGAAGAACTGTTAATTACGAGGTCAGGGGACGCACCGTCCCCAATAGGGCCAATTTTCAGATTCCAGAGAGCACCAATAGGCATGTAATCTCTTGGAAGTGCCATGATTTTAAAGCCATCTAAGGGTTTTGTATTGTAATTGACCTGTGCAGAGGAATACGAATACAAAAGCAGAAGAGCCATAGGAAGAAAAGGTTTACGCATATACGGTGGTTTTGATTTGGTACGAAAATAATGGCAATTCTCATTAATAAGAAAACAAGAATCAGGAGAAATAAATAAAGGCAATAGGTAAGTATGGCGGCATACTTGCCGCTTGGATTGAACATGGTAAGGGTGAAAAACATGGGAATACCTGTTAATGGCTATAATCCCTTATTCTCTTTTTCTAAAATCAGTTCTTTTAACCGGACCAGCCTCAGCCGGTAAACATCAAATATAACCCTGTCCCGGTTGTTTTGAAATGTTTGTAAATGACTGTTCACAAAACTGTGAACATCTGTAATCCTTACGCCCGGATATAATTGCATTTCCTGCGGCAGTTGCGTGGCTGCAAAAAACGCCTCCAGTTCTTCGATCGTTATATCTTCATCTGCCATACAATGCGTTTTTATCAGTCAAATTCAGGATCGGGATAAAAGCCGTCTGCGTGTGATGGTATGTTACCGTTTCGTATCACCTGCTTTTTAGCCTCTTTATCCAGGCTTTTATACCATGAAGCAATCAATGGTTCACCCTCGGTTTCACCGGCTTTGGAATAATGTTTTAGCAGCCGGGTTAGCTCCAGTGGTATGCCGTACACGATACCGTTCTCCGATATTTCGTATAACAAAGATGCAGGGTTGTAGGTTAATCCCTTTAATTCAAGCCGCAGAGGATGAGGAGGACGTCGCATAGGGCAAAAATAAGGGGGAAATAGTAATTGCTAAAAATATTAGTTTTGTTGTAATAATTAAACTATATTTGTAAACACTTCTATTTTTGTTTAGTTGGTCTTGAAAAAAAGTTTCCGTTTTTCTTCAAGCTCCTTTCCGACAAAATTCTATGTATTTTTATCAGATATAAATACAGCCCCCTTTTTCTTATTTATGAAAGAATCTTTAGACTATTTACCAACGAATAAGCAGCACGAGATCAGGATCATTACCGAGATTATTAAAGAGGTAGTGAATCCTGAAATGATTATCCTGTTTGGAAGCTATGCCAGGGGCAAGTATGTGGAGCATAAATATATTTCAAAAGGTATCACTTATGAGTATATCAGCGATTATGATTTCCTGGTAGTAACAAAAAATAACCCCGAAAAATCGTATGTGCAGGAGAGCATAATAGCTTCTAAAACTGAACACTTTGAGCCACCTGTAAACCTGGAAATACACGACATTGACTATATCAATAAAGGGTTGGACTGGGGCGAATATTTTTGGGTGGATATAGTGAAGGAGGGTATTTTGATGTACGATAAAGGCACAGTTACTTTTGCCGAGCCAAGAATACTTACCCCTGCTGAAATGAAAGAAAAAGCGCAGCGGTATTTTGATACATGGTTTCCACAAGGTGCAGATTTCGTTGAGTTAAGTAAATTCTCCGCCGCAAGAGGTAATTTAAAAATTGGAACATTTACATTACATCAGGCCGCTGAAAGCCTTTACTATGCCACGTTATTAGCTTTTACAGATTACAAGCCAAAAACGCACAACCTTTGGAAACTGCGCCGCAAAGCCAAGCCCTATTCGGAAGAACTGTTTCATATATTCAGAGCAGAAACCGACAAGCAGGAAAAAGACCTGTTTGAGTTGTTGAAGCAGGGCTATGTGGATGCCCGCTACCGGGAAGATTTTACTATAACCGAGCAGGAATTAAACATACTTATTGAAAGAGTATCATCCATGATACCTATTGTTGAAAAGATATGTAGAGAAAGAATTGCTTCTTTGGACAATTAGAATACCTGATAGGGAGTAATTATTCTGCAATTATTCACCGTCTTTAGCAATACTATATACTGGCTTCTTAGCTCTTGTTGCTTTATGCCTTTTCAGTTTTGCCAACCGTTCTTTATCAGCTTTTATAAAGTCGCTGATTGCTTTTTTTTGTTTTACGGTAAGAGGCTTGCCTTTAATTACAAAGTCAACGCCATCCGGTTCTTTTATATATCCCATAATACTATCCGTTTTTGTAATATTTGTCAACTAATATATTTGCTGCTACTGTATTTATTATCATCAGTCGGCCGCCAAAGGTTATAGCATTCAGCGTTTTTTGATAATGCTCAATTAACCGTGTCTTTGCCGTAAAAGAAAGGTATCCGGCAAACCCATGCTGAAAAGAAGTTTTACAGGCAAACGCAACCAGGTTTCCGGCAACACCTTCATAAAGTTTGTTTCGCCCTAAATTGAAAGGGGCACTTTCAAGTAAATCCATATACACATGATCTTCATTAATTGTGAAACTAATTAAGCCTTGTATAATGTTTGGATTACCTGCAATGGTTAGCTTATAAACTTCCTTAGTATTATCATTTAATTCAGTTCTCCAATTAAAGTTCCAGCCGTTTTTCTTAGTAACCTGCTTTAAGTCAGCTTTGGTTAAGCGCAAAACTTCGGTTTGAAAACTGTCCCCCGAAACCGTGTTTCTGATTGAATTTGTCAAAAAATCAATCTCAAAATCAAGCCCGGTCTTTTTTTGTCTCTTCACCTTACGAATTTACGAAATTTGAAGCATGTCGGCAAGTAATTTAAGTTTAAAATACCGTTCAACGAGATGGATGCCAATGGAATAGAAAATCTTATTTCTTCTTTGGCCTGGAAGGTTTATTAGTGGAGCTTTTTGCTTTCAGAATATCATTCTCTTCTTTTAAAAGTGCAATCTTCCGTTCATAGTCTTTCAATAAATCTTCTT
This sequence comes from uncultured Terrimonas sp., assembly GCA_964528095.1. Classification (GTDB taxonomy): domain Bacteria; phylum Bacteroidota; class Bacteroidia; order Chitinophagales; family Chitinophagaceae; genus CAZGSG01. The sequence continues at coordinate 13,530 of CAZGSG010000061.1, read as the reverse complement.
TTCTTTGAATAGACGAACTCAATTCCTGATTATCCTCTTTCAGTCTTTTCATTTCTGTTTTCCCGATGGACCTTAACGGTTCAACTGAATAAAAGTATTGAAAGAAATCATGATTAAAAGCAGAGCAAAATTTCAAGAGCATATCTGTATTAATGCTCTTCTCCTTTACAATTCTGTAATAGTTCTGCTTTGTCATATTAAGTTTGTCCGCACAGAACTTATCCATGTTGTCAATCTTAACTGTTTGGGCAAACTTTTTTATGATTTCTCCAATATGAATACTCATTGCCCAAAATTTGTCAATGCTGACTTCCTATTCTAATATATTGGTACACAATATGTTTACTGTTTGTAAATAATTTATTTACTATTTGCAATTTTTCTATATATTTGAGCAGACATCGGGAAAGCTAATCTTTACTCATTACCGTAAGCGTGAGAAACTCACGTAATGAGTTTAAAAAGAAAAGCATACGACAAACGCATTAAGTGCGGGGTTTCATTTTTTCCAAATGCCAGGGGCATTTTCTCACGCTTCGGTATGGAAGGAATGAACCCCGTCTTAAATATTATTTTTATACACCGTATATTATCCTCACTATATTTTTCAAGTAAGTCTTTATTTCTTTCTGTCATCTTCCTTACACTACCCATCCTTGAAAATTTGCAGTTTTACAAAATCATTTTTGCACGCAAGCCGAAGAATCCGATTTGAATTATGGTTTCCCGGCGGCGGGGCGTTTTCTCATGTGCGCCCTTAGCCTGCCGGTTTTAGTTAACCGCTTTCTTAATTCATCAACCTTAAACTGCAATGAGACTACTGTTATATTGCTTACTGGCCATGTTATGGCCGGGAGCATATTCTATTGCCCAAAAGCAAACTGCAAATATACGTCCATTGAGTGTGGGCGACACACTTCCTGACCTTATTCTTGAAAACGTTTTAAATAATCCTCACTCAAAGATTGAAACCGCAGACTATAAAGACAAGCTACTGATAATTGACTTTTTTGCGACCTGGTGCGGCAGTTGTATTAAAGGACTGCCGAAATTAGATATACTTCAAAATGAGTTCAGCAACAAAGTAAGCGTAATTGTAGTAGGACATGAACCAACAGAAAAGATAGGTAGCTTCCTTAATAACCGCTTAAAGAAACTGGAATTAAAGATCCCCTTTATTGGCTCTGATTCAGTACTAATTAAGTTGTTCCCGCATCGCATCTTGCCCCACTCCGTTTGGGTTTATAATAAAAGGATTCGTGCGATAACTTATCCAAGCCTGATAACTAAGGATAACATTCAGAAAGTCTTGCAGAGCGACCCGTTCGTTCTACCAGTTAAGAAAGATATTGCTGATTTCGATAGGAAAAGTCGCCTTCTAATAAACTCAAATGGAGGAACTGAAACCGATTTGCTATTACAGACTTCGTTTATCAGTAATCTTTCAGGAATCGGAAGCAAGGTAGGCAATTCAGAAGAAATAGAAAATGGATTAAAGAGGAAGTATTATATCAACATGCCGATACTTGCCCTTTATTCATTTGCAGTGCCAGAGGCTGGGACTAACAAGGTATTACTTAAAGTAAAATCTAAGCAGCGTCTAATATATGAACCGGAACATTGGGATTTGTGGTCAAAAGAAAACGCCTTCACTTACGAGGTGATATATAAATCTAACTTATCAAATGCAACACTTATAAGAAAAATGTTGCACGATTTGAATGCCTTTTTCGGTTACTCCGCATCAGTAGAAATTGCTCAGGTAGATTGCTGGATTCTTTCAAAAGCAGGAAAAGCAAGCAAAACTTTAGCTACAACTGGCAGACAGAAAGAGGTATCTCTCTATGATAAAAGCTCGCAAAAAAAAATTATCTACAATGCACCATTGTCTGAGTTGGTGGAAGCATTAAACCGGCAGATACCAGGTCAAGAAATTCTCCCGATAGTGATTGATGAAACAAATTATTCTAAGAACGTTGACCTTGAAATTAATATAAAAGATCTTTCCAACTTAGCCATATTGTCAAAAGAATTAGCTCCCTATGGTTTAGAACTAAAGCAAGGGAAAAGAAATTTGAAAGTCCTTGTTATTACTGACAACTAATCATTCCTAAACAAAATTGAAATGAAACAAATTTATACAGTTTTAGTCTTTATCCTTTTGGTATCGGATATTATTGGGCAACCTAATTCAGACACAACTCGCCAAGAAAAACAACTTGATACTGTTACAGTTTTAAGCACCGGCTACCAAACAATTCCAAAAGAAAGAGCAACAGGCTCATTTGAACACATCAAAGAAAAACAGTTAAATCAGCAATTCTCTACCGATATATTGAGCAGGTTAGAATCTGTAAGTACGATTTTGTTTGATAAATCACGCTTTTCCCAAAGACCAAAGCAGAGTATACGTGGAGTAAGCAGCATTAACGGCTCTAAAGAGCCGTTAATAATTCTTGACAATTTCCCTTTTGAGGGTGATATTAATACCATTAACCCCAATATGATTGAAAGTGTCACAATATTACGGGACGCAGCGGCAGCTTCAATATGGGGAGCAAGAGCCGGAAATGGGGTAATCGTGATTACGACAAAAAAGGGGAAATATAATCAGCCTTTGCAGGTTGACCTAGTAATAAATACATCAGTAATAACCAAACCTAACCTACTCACCATTCCTGTAATAAATAGTAGTGAAATAGTTGATTTTGAAAAATGGCTATTTAGCAACGGTCATAGGTTTTCTGACACCGCAAATGTAAACAGGCCAGCCTTTTCTCCTATATATGAAATTCTATTCAAGCAAAGGCGAGGAACTATTTCGCAACAGGAAGCGGAGGAGCAACTAAATAAACTAAAATCTACCGATGTGAGAGAGGATTACAATAGCCATGTATATCGCCCGGCAATAAACAAACAATATTCCATCAGTGCAAGTGGCGGCACTCAAAAGACATCTTATCGCTTTTCAGGTGGATACGACCATAATATTGACAATTTAGAATCCAAATATCAAAGATTCATTTTTAGGGCAGAAAGCAAATATAGAGTAACAAACAAGCTGACAGCTTCTACTGTTCTATCTTACACTAATACTCTCAGTCAATCTGGAAAGACTGCTTATGCTCCTACAAGTGAATTTCTTTACTTAGGACTTCTTGATGAATACGGAATAGAAATACCACGTTACCGGTATCGCCAACCTTATCTTGACACAGCAGGTCGGGGTAAATTGTTAGACTGGAAATATTACCCATTAAGAGACTATAAGCATAGTGTAAGAGAAACCAAGTTAGACCATTTGCTTGCCAACTTTATACTTCAATACCAGTTGTTAAATAGCTTGCATATCAGTGCCAACTATCAGTGGGAATCTCAAAAATCCTTAATAACCCACCAGCAGGGTTTGGAAAGCTATTATACACGTGATTTAATTAACAAGTTTTCGCAGATTAATCCCACTACAAATGCTGTTACAAACGTTGTCCCCAAAGGCGACATTATTGACAGAAGTTACACCAACTTGAACAGTAGGAATTTCAGAACACAATTAAGCTACAATAAAGAAACATCGGTATATACAGTAAGTGCAATAACCGGGGGAGAAATACGAGAAAGAAAAGATTTAAGTAATAGTTACCGGATTTATGGGTTTGATCCCAACTCTCTAAGTCTTTTCAGTATTGACTATATGAATACCTATCCTAATTATATAACAAGAGCCACTGAACGTATTCCAAGTAATTTGTCAGAAACCGATAAAAATATCAGATATGTTTCTCTATTCGCTAATGCCGGTTTCAATTATAAACAAAAATATGGACTTTCTGCAAGTGCAAGGCGTGATGCGTCAAACTTGTTTGGCGTAAATACAAATCAGAAATGGACACCACAATGGTCAGCAGGTGTAAGTTGGATTATTTCAAATGAAAATTTTTTATCAAAGACCTTTTTTCAATTTTTGAAACTTAGAGCATCTTATGGAACAAGTGGGAATGTAGATCAACGCAGATCGGCAGTTACTACAATAAGATATTTAGGGTCAGCTTCAGTTGCAGGCTTCCCGTTTGCCCAAGTGAGCCAATTTCCTAATCCGAGTTTGCGATGGGAAAAAATTTCAATGGTAAATGTGGGGCTGGATTTTAGCATGTTTAACAGTAGAATCAATGGCAGTTTTGAACTTTTTTCAAAAAAAGGCACTGACCTTTTCGGAACTACGCCAATTGACTATACAACAGGCGTAGGAATATTAATTGACCGAAATGTCGCAAATACAAAAGGAAATGGCTTTGACTTCTCCCTTAATGGTCGAGTTATATCTTCGAAGGTAAAATGGGACATTTCTCTATTACTTAGCTACGCAAAAACAGAAGTAACAAAATACTATTTGGCAACAGACGGTGGAAATCTTTATATAAGTGACGGAGGAGCGATAAATCCTTTAGAAGGGAAACCTATATTTTCAGTTGTCAGCTATCCGTGGGCGGGACTTGATGTTCAGGGTAATCCTCTAAGCCTTGTGGCTGGTCAGCCAAGTAGTAACTACTCTGCAATAGTCGGAGGACAAATTAAAGTCGGCGATTTAATTTATAGCGGCCCAGCGTTACCTACATTATACGGTTCTGTAGGCAATTCGATTGCGTACAAAAGAATAGAACTTAGCTTTACCCTAAACTACAAGTTAGGGCACTTTTTCAGAAGGCAGTCAGTTTCGTACACCGATTTATTTCAAAATAGCATATCACATTCTGACTATCTTAAAAGATGGAAGAACGCCGGTGATGAAAAATTTACTTCGATCCCGTCTTTGCAATATCCCAATAATTCAGAACGAAGCACTTTTTATAGTAATTCAGCCATTCTTGCGACAAAGGGCGATCACATGCGGCTGAGTTTTATAAACTTAGGCTATACTATTAACAGGCAAAGCAGTAAGAACCTTCCTTTTCAATATATACAACTTGCCCTTAACGCTTCCAATTTGGGAATAATCTGGCGTGCAAATAAGTACAATATAGATCCTGAATATGCTGAAATGTCTCCTGGAAAGCAATTAAGTATTGGTATTAAAGCCGGTTTCTAAACAATTAAAACTATCACAATGAAAAATTATATTATTTACTATTTCTTGCTTCTGGCAATAGTTTCATTAGACTGTCAAAAATTTCTGGACGAAAAACCTGATAAAGCATTGGCTATTCCTCAAACACTAAAAGACGTGCAAGCTCTTTTGGATAATACCTCAGCAATGAATAATGGAGTGTCAAATGCGATTGCTGAAGGTAGTTCGGATAATTATTATCTGACGTATGCAAATTGGGAATCGCTAACAAGTGAAGCAAATAAGTCGATCTATATATGGGGAGATGAAGTAATTTTTGATGCCTATCCGAATGAATGGGCTAATACATATAGGGTAGTATATACTTCTAACCTTGTTTTGGAAACTTTATCCAAGATTCAACGGACAAACGAAAATGATCTTGAATGGAAGAACGTTAAAGGATCAGCATTGTTTTTTCGGGCTAGATCATTTCTGAGTTTGGTTACAAATTGGGCGAAAGCATATGACTCGGAAAAATCAAAAACAGATTTGGGAATACCATTACGATTAAGCTCTGATTTTAACATCCCCTCTGTCAGAGCTACGGTTTCTGACTGCTATGAACAGATTATCAAAGACCTTCTTGAAGCAACGGAATTACTTCCCGGCAATGCGGCTCACGTTTTAAGGCCATCAAAACCAGCGGCATTTGCATTACTTGCGAGAACATATTTATCTATGGGGAGATATACTGAAGCTGGAGTGGCTACTACTAACTGTTTACAGTATTTCAATCAGTTGCTGGACTATAACACTGTTAACAGGGCAGCCAATTTCCCTTTTTCACAATTTAATAAGGAAGTGATTTTTCATAGCATTGTAGCTCTCCCAGCACATTTAAACAACACAAGAGCAGTTATTGATTCCAATCTATATAATAGCTATGTGGCAAATGACATTAGGAGAGCAGCATTTTTCAAAAGCAATGGTAATGGGACTTATGGATTTAAAGGAAGCTACAATGGGTCAGTTATTCTATTTGATGGAATTGCCTGCGATGAAGTTTTTCTCACAAGGGCAGAATGCTTTGCCCGAAATGGCAACCTTGCCGGTGCTTTAAATGATCTTAATACTTTGTTGCGAAACAGGCATGATGCAGGCTCATATCTTGATTACTTGAGCAATAGTCAACAAGAGGTAATCAACAAAATTCTTTTGGAAAGGAGAAAGCAACTTTTAATGAGAAACATTAGGTGGTTAGATTTGAAAAGACTAAATAAAGAGATTGAGCATCAAGTGACAATAAGAAGGAAACTTAACGGGGTTGAATATTTGTTACTACCGAACGATAATAAATATGCTTTGCCTCTTCCTGCCTATGTTTTACAGCTAACAGGTATGCCTCAAAATAGCAGATAATTTTAGTTAAATCAGGGGCTTATTCCATTCTCAAGCCCCTGATTTTTGTACGGATGCTTAATATTATTCTAACCTGAAATCAGCCTGATAAGTTGTATAGTTGCCAGAAGCAGGAGTTCCGTGTGTTAGTGCAGGTTCGTTTGGGTTACCTGTGCTCGGTACATCCAGAATTGAACATAATTTACCAAAACTGCCACCACATTCAAATTCTCCCGGATCAGTCGAATACTTATTAGGCATGTGTTCCTGTCCAGGTATACCAATGAAGTACCACGTCACTGATGTATTTTTGGATTTTACCTGATGGAAAGTTTGTTGGGGAGTATTGCCACTTTTTTTAAAAGCAGAAAGGCTAAACACAATCGCCAATGTTGCTATAACAGCAAGCACGGGCAGTAAAATTTTGGTCTTCATTTTTTAAAAATTTAGAGTTAAAAATGGTTTGTGCTATCTCACCCAGATGGGTATAGCCATGCAATTACTACTTGTCAGAACAAAAACTCTAACCGCCTTTCGGGTTGCGGTTATGATGGCTTCTACCCGAAATAAAAACCATCGTTGTTGCAACAATATCTTGATGCGCTGCTGCGCCAGTCTTCTACTAAAACAGCATAAGTTGTAAAAACCGATGCTGTTTATTGTTGCCTATTCTCGCATAAGCAATGCGTCCTTTCGTGCCGATCCTGCTATGAAAATTATAAGCAACCTCAGTATGATCGGGGAAACAGCCCAAAATATCAGTAGGGCAAGCTGTTACCTCATCGGCACGCATCACACTCCCAGGACAGGGTGTGTTTTTAGTGGTTACTCCCATAATGCAGTGAAAGAACTAATCTCTTTGGATTGTAAAGTTGAAAAGAAACCTTCGTTCAATCATTATCTGAAACCGGAGATTTTTAATTATCTGCGACCGGAGTTTGCATTGTAATTTCCTGTAAATGAATTGCTGTTTTTTTTCAATTATCTGAGGCCGGAGTTGGACTATCACAGACCGGAGTTGCGAGGTAGTGGTTTTTTCTTTGCTTGCATGGGGGTAAGGCCAAAACGCTTCTTAAAGTCGCGGATAAAATTAGAAGTTTCTGAATATCCTGTAATATGCGCCATTCCCGTTATAGACAGCGATGGATCAGAAGCCACTTTAAAGCCGATCTGTAACCGCTGTTCCTTGATAAAATCAGGAATGGATTGTGAAGTCAGCAACAGAAATTCTCTGCTTAACGGCTTGTCAGAAATACCAAACATTCTGCACAATCGCTGGATATTGCCGATGCCCGGTTCTTTAAGGTTTTGCAGAATGTATTTTCTTACTGACTGTGCTGCTTTAGCTGCATAAGAATGCCCGCTTAATGCTTCGGCATTATGCAGCGACACATCATAGTGGGATATTATATTGATAATACAAATATAGAGTTCGGCAGTAAGCTGTCGGGTTGTATGCCGAAGCTGCTCCAGGTGCTTAATGGTGCGTTTAAGGCTCATGTCAATTATTGCATCTTTCATGAACCATGAGTGTATGGGCATTTGAATTTTTGGACTAAGAATTGCTTTTAGTTCTTTTGCCGATTGATCCGTCATCACTTCAAACAAGTAAAGAGGCGGTATAATAAAAAGAAAAGCAGTTATTCCTTTGAAGATTTTAATTCGTTGCATACCTGCTGGCAAAAAAATCACTCTGTAATTCTTATCCATCAGCGTTCTCCATTCCTGTTCATCTATCTGTAAGGACAGCCGGTTCTTTAAAGAAATGCCAATTGGCACTACCGGGCGAAGAACCGATAGATCAACATAACCTTCATTCAGCGCATTAAAGGACCATAACTCAATATAGAAATCATTTCCTGAATAAGATTGTCTTAGAAACGAACTGTTTTGAGTAGTAGTAAGGGATGGAGTTGCAATGGATATTTCATACTCACATTGCGCCGGGTAAGTATTGCTAATCGCCGTATCACCCCATGCTTCCGCAGGGAAATGTAACTGAAAAGGCGAGAGCAATATCATAGTGATTGGTTTGAAAATTCACTTTCAGCATAGTGTGATTATGAAAGAGCTGTTCAATCAAACATTTCCCGTTTTCACAAGCACAAATTAGAAAGCATTTCAGGTATAAAAAACAGATCGGGAATGTTTTCACATCGGCATTTGCCACGTTCACATAAAAATCTTTGATGTTTGAATAATTAGCGCAAGTTTTACCGCTGTTTAACGTTGCAAAATGGCCAAAAGAAGAAGCCAGCCCGAATTTTGTGTTCTCATACCAATGAAAAACTTCACCCGCCAGGTTTTCCCTTCGCAAATAGTTTTCTCAAACGGCATTCCGTTCCGGGAACTTACCATTTTCTTCATCTTCCACCCTATCATAAACCAAACCACATATATGAAGAATCCGAACCCCGTAGCCAAAAAGCCGGTGATACGGCCGTGCAGTTGCAAAGAATTAGCCCACATGTACGAAATGGATAGAAAAACCATATCCCGATGGCTAAAGCCACACCAATCCCGAATTGGTAAACGGATAGGCTGGTATTATAATATCCGGCAAATGGAAATCATATTTGAAGTATTAGGAATGCCAAACTGCTTTGATGAAGTATAAAACCGCATCACTCACACATGCCCTGCACATAACTAACACATGGCATACGCATGGCATTCCTTATATGTTATCAATGATTTTCTTTTCTTACGACTTGCACTGATTCCTTTTTAAGCAACCGATAAATGAACGGCAATAAAGCTCCGGCAGCATCCCTGCCAGGGCTTTTTATTGGTCACCATTTTAAATACTCCAGAATACTGCGAAGAAAGTGGAATGCGTACAGGTGTATTTAGCGACAATACATTACTACATCGGCCCATATTGAGGAGAACATAGGATTACCGTTCTCAAACGGGACAACGCCACATTACCTTGATAGTATGTTTGTATTCACAAGCGAGTAATTGCTGGTTTCTTAATCCAACCCTTTGAAAATGGCTAAACACAGATCAAAGAGCTTTTATGATGAGGAAGGCAACCTTATCATAAAGCCGTACCGAATGATTGACCTAGCGCAGATATTCGATGTCAACTACCGCACTTTTAAAAGATGGGTGAGCAATATTGAGAAAGAAATGGGAAAGCCCAACGGAAAGTACTATTCCATTAAGCAGGTGGAATACATGATTGGTCAATTCGGTTTGCCCCGCATGTTGAACATTTCGGTTTCGCAGGAGGAATTGAAAAAGGCCGCCTGATCTAACTTGTAAACACAATTAGACTATGAAAACAGACAATACATCTCAAAACATTTTTCTCACCGGGATTATCCTATTGGCAAATCTTGATTTTGCCGGTTTACTGGAGTACGGATTAAAAGCGGCAATAGGTGGCGGGATATGGTTGGCTTTTAAACTGATCGCTGATAAAATAGACCGTAACAAAAAGAATAATAACCCTCCTAACCTTACGAAGCATGAGTAAAAAAACGATTGCTATTGTGCTGGTTGGCGGCAGCTTGATTGCGGGATATAGTTACTATGTAAGTATGAAAAAAACAACTGCTGAATTACAGGTAATTCCTGAAGCAAGTGTTCATGCAGTAAACTGGAATGGCATTACGATACGATTAGACGTGCTTTTGAAAAACCCTACAAAGGGGAACTTTTCCATCAAGTTCCCTTTTGTTAAGCTGATGTTTAAAAATGCACTGGTAGGAAGTTCGGATGTGGTGAACAAAGACATTACCATACCGGCACACGGTCAGACGAAGATCACCAAGCTCTTAGTCAATATACCTATGATGAGCATTTTTTCGGTGTCTTCTTCTATTCTGAAAGCGATACAGAATAAAGAGCCTGTGAAGATTGTAGCTACGATGACAACGACTATTGATTTGGGAATGGTGAAAGTACCCTATGAAGAAAGCCATGAGATTACACTTAAAAAGTAATAAATGCTATGGAGGCATTATACCGCCGAACCCTGGAGAATGGAAAACCCTATGAGAAGTTGTTTGAAAGAGCATCAGGCATTATCCAAACGATTAAAAAAAATGCCGGTCTTGAAGATACCATTGCATTTATTCCAAAGGCCGTAAAGCAAACGCTGTATCAAACAGAAGATCTTGCCAGGCAGTTTGAAGGGTTATCAATACCCGATACATGCAGAAATATCTGGCATTTTGTGTACCGGCACATTCAGTATAAGAAAGACCAGCAAGGCTTTGAGCAAATCCGCAGCCCACGCAGGTCATGGCAAGACAGAGGAAGCGGAGTGGATTGCGATTGTTACACAGTTTTTATATCAAGCGTATTAATGAACCTGGGTATACCGCATACGCTACGGATTACGAAGTATTCACGCAATTACTTTCAGCACATATATCCCATTGTACCCTACAACGGCTCGTATGTGACGATGGATTGCGTAACAAACAAATTCAATTACGAAGTACCCTTTTCAGAAAAAAAAGATTACCCTATGGAACTTCAATTTTTAGATGGATTCGATGGTGCAACGCTCGGCCTGTTTGGTAAAAGCAAAAAAAAGAAAGCAGCCGCTGCGGCGGCGGCTACTGCTACTGCTGCTGCTACAACAAGTGTCTCCACTTCAGTTGATTCAGACACTGTTCCTGTGCCTCCACCTCCCGCTGCTCCTGCACCAAAGAAGAAAGGTTTTTTCAAAAAAGTGCTGAACGTTGTGAACAAAGTCAACCCGGCCACCTTGCTACTACGCAATGGTGTGCTGGCAGCCATGAAACTGAACATCAAAAACGTGGCGCAACGGCTTCGCTGGAGTTATCTGACACCCGATAAAATCGCACAACATAACATAGACCCTGGCAAGTATCAACAACTGGTAGCGACAAGGCAAAAACTGGAAAACCTCTTTTATGGTGCTGGCGGGAAGCCTGAAAATTTGAAGAAAGCCATCCTTAGCGGAAAGGGTAATAAAGACAAAGCGGTAAGCGGCCTCGGAATGCTGCCTATGATGGACTGGACAGGAGCTATGAATGAACACAGTTACCTCGATGAATTGCTGGGCGATGAAATATACTACTCCGAAAATGTGGAGGGTATGGAGGGGTTTGGCGGGTTTGGAGAACTTGGTGAGCCAATCAGCCTTGCCAGCATCGGTGCGGCAATGGGTGTGATTGCCGGAATTGTTGCTGCACTAAAACAAATTGGCAGCATTTTCAAAAAGGGATCACCAGGTGATGCTGATTTTGATGAAGCCCTTACAGAAGCGGCAGAAAACAATGTAAATTCTTCGGATGCTGCAAATGCCGCTGCTGCTGCAAACGCTGCCGCAAGCACAGCCCCTGTTACTTCCGCAGCAGCAAACTTACCACCTCTTCCTACAAAAAACCCATCCTATCAGGAAGAACCCTATCCCAACTATCCGGTATCAAGGCAGAATAGTTCGACTACTTACAACAATGAAGATGACGGGTATGAACAGGAGGACTATTCCAGCAGCATGAATACTTCTGCTACTAAAACTTCCGGCAGTAGCAACACAACAGAGAAAAAAAACTTTTGGGATAAAAATAAAAAGTGGCTTAAACCTGTGGCCATTGGTGCAGGTGGGCTGATCCTGATCGCCGTAGGGGTAAAACTGATGAAAAGCAATAAGGCAGGGAATAAATCATCATCTCAATCCGGCGGCTTATCCGGCCTTCCACGCAAACGAAAGAAGAAAAATAAAGCCGGGCGAAAAAAGCAAGCACATAAACAAGCTATTGCCCTTTTCTAAACAATATCAACCACACTCAAACTCATTATAACAATGGCAAAGGGAAAGAAAAACAGCTATCAAAAAAAGGCTACTAAGAAAGGCTTCATGAGTGGCTTAAACGAAGGATTGCCAACAAAGGGCAACGTAAAAAATTCTGTTATGGAAACTGGCATGACCCTGCTTGTGGCCGTATTGGGAGGCGGGTTTATCGGAGCGGCCATTGGCCGGCCTTCGCTACTGGCTGGCATTGCAACCACCGGGGCAGGACATTACACGCAAAACAGGCTATTGCAACTTCTCGGTGTAGGTATGATGGCTTCTAACGGGTTTCAGAAAGGTAATGCGGTAAATGGATTGGAAGGGCTGGACGGTGTTAAAGAACGTTTGCAGGCGTACCGGGAAACCTTCTCCCAAAAACTCTACCTCGACAAGCTGATGAAGAAAAAGGCCGCTGCCGATGGAGTTATAACAGGCATCGAAGATCTGCAATATTTCACCTACCCGGACACTTCCATGAACGGCAGCCTGGCGGCACTTGACGACATCGAAGGACAGATCGCAGAATCTGCCCGGCAATTCCAGGGACGTATTGCCAACACCGGCAACTATGACTTTGATATGGGAGAACTGGAAGAATATAACTACTAAAGCCTTCCAATCCCTACCTATTGAAACAACTTTTTTTAATCCATAAAACCTGAAAACTATGTTAGGCATTCTTGAAGGAATTGAAGAATACAATAACGCCGGTGCGTTGATAGGCATTGACGGCATTGATGACGGTGAACTGTTAGGCGCACTCCGCCGCATGAACCCTGTAAAACGGCAACGTACTGTAAACAAACTCGCCAATACAGGCGCACCAAGTCGGGGCAGCCGGGCTGAAATGGAAAAGTTCTTTGGCGAACTTCCTGCACATATCAAAGAAGGGCTTGCCTCCGGCAACTTGCGGCTTGCTGATATGACCATCTACTCCATCAAGCCCGCTACTTCCAAGACGATCAAACTTTTTGAAACACAGGACGACAAAGAAATCGGGTTACGCAACGTATCTAATGCGAAGCTGCCCAAAAACCAAGCTTTTCTGGTTAGCGGCATCTACTTGATGGCGGGGGTATCTGCGGATGCTACGAAAGACAAGATCATCGCTACCGAATTTACGGGAGTGGAAGGTTTCAATGCTATTGCTAATGGCGAGTTCTCCCTCAAGAGTAATAAAAAGCAGATCGTTCCCGAAACATCTAATGCGGTTTTTAAAACACAGAATTACCATCAAGTCCCGGTAGGTTATTACAAGCTGGTTAACCCCCGTCTGATCGAAGATGATATACTTATCGAAATGACTGTT
>CAZGSG010000060.1:0-24571 GCA_964528095.1 uncultured Terrimonas sp. | reverse complement strand
GGGCAAACAGTAAGTGTAGTTTTAATGACCAATACAAGACAATATCAAAATGAGTTATTGGCATTTGTAAATTCATTGGAATTGGCAAAACCATCTCAGGCGGCAACGAACAATACAGTGCCTGCAATCACAGGCGAAACCGGTAAAAGTTCGCTTGTAGGTTTATGGTGCGACTATGCCCTCGAAACAACAGGCATCTACTTCAATGGTTTTCCACAATATACTGCCGGGTACATGAGAAAAGAATATACTTTTTATCCCGATGGCACTTACCAGTTCCGCAACAAACAATGGCTAACAACCATGAAAGAAATTTTATTCGTTTTTGAGACGGGAACTTACTCGGTTAATGGCAGCCAGCTTGCCATCAGCCCCAAACAAGGCAAGGGCGAATGGTGGGGGAAAGCGGCAGGCGGTAGCACCACTGAATGGGGCAAGTTGATAAAAGCTTCCGAATATAAAGTGGAAAAAATAACTTATTCTTTTGAGATAAAATATTATTCGGGAAGCGAGAATTACACGCTTATCCTTAAACCTGGCACACCCACCCAAAGAGAGGGTGGAACATTTAATGCGCCCAATGACCCTTATGAATTTCATTATACGCTTCGAGAGAAGCTCGGCTCATTAATAGATAACCCGCCGGGTTTTAAAACGGGTTTTGAAAATAAATCATTTACGTCTTCCTCATCCTCCACAAAAAACAGTACAACAGCAGGCAATACAGTCAATTCACCACTTGCGGGAAAAATTTGGGAGGGGTCGTCCCCAGAAAAATTTGTTGGCGCCGGTACGATGAATGGTTATAACACCGGGGGTTTTTCCACAGCGCAATATAAATTCGATACAGAAGGTACTTACCGCTTTGTAAAAGTCCGGGCTTCTCATTACAATGATACTAAAACACTGGAACACGAAACCGGTACATATGTGGTCAGCGGCGATCAACTCACTATCAATCCTGCCCAGGGGCAAAACGAAGAATGGACCAAGGTTGGAAAAACATCCAACAAAAACAGCGATGTGACGAACCGGGCCATTAACGAAACATGGGGCAAAAAAATAAAAACCAGTACGAGAAAATTGGAAAGATACACTTACACTTTCAGCATCGGTAAAAACGGAGATAAGAATGCAGTCATCCTGCAACGCAACGGCCGTACCGAAAGAGAGGGGGAAGGCAAAATTTCTTACTACAATGAAACATCAGCAGATAAGTCTGCAATACTTCCTGCCGGAATAAACTAATCATATTCATGAAAAAACAGCCCTCTTCTTTTTGTACATATTTCTATCAGCCGTTGTTTTTTCTCAAAAGCCAGGGAAAGAACAAATGGAAGCTGATAAAAGGGCTTGCCGAAGCTATGAAAGAGCTAAATGAGAAGGTGTCTGAAATTGATCCCAGTGCCAGGAAAAACTTTGATAGAATGCTTAATCAATATGGCCAGGACAAAAAGTGAACAATGCGCAGCTATACCCACTACTTCCACTATGGGTGTTTTTGTAAACAGCATCGGCAACAACACTTTTGCAGCCGTATTGCCTGCAAATAAAGCCGACTTCAAAAACGCCTCGCTGAAACAGAAGAATTTGATTTCGATCTGACGGTTGTTTATGATGATACTTTTATTTTATCGGAGATCATCTTCCCGGTTTTGAAATAGAGTAAAAGTTGCTCTTTCTTTAAAGTCTTGCCGCTGGTTCTCTGTATATTTTTATGTAATTGGTCTGCAAATGCAGAACAACAATTGTTATGATTTCCGTTTTTGTCATCTTTGATCATCCGGAACCGCTTACATATAGAATACATTAAATGTATGACCGTCAGGGTCTGCAAAAACAAAACCGTAATATCCTTCTCCAAATTCTTCTGGCCTGGAGATAATTTTTCCGCCTGCTTTCTCAACTTCTTTCTCCCATTTGTCTACCTGGTCCTTACTTTCAGCAGAGAGCGTAAACATAACTTCAATTGCATTTTTTGTGTCGGCTATTTTGACTTTCATGTTGGTTTCAAGTATGTCCTTTAAAAAAAAGTGCATTACAAAATCATCATCACCGACTAAAAAACTTGTCAATTCTTTGGTAACAGAATGTTTGCCGTTGGGTCTAAACCCTAACGCCGTATAAAATTCGGTTGTTCGCTTTAGATCGCTCACACCTAAGTTTGACCATATTTTTCGAGGTTTCATGGTTTTTAAATTTAGAAGGGGATTACAAAAGTGTTATTAAAATTATCCATATGATTATTTTTCATATAAAAAGCCGCAATTATTGTTCCTTAAAAGCCATGCCTTGAAATCTTCTGTGTGTTACTCAATTTGGGGAATGAATTACATAGTTTACATGTAGCTGGTTGGTCGTGGTGCCAACAGATTTATCTTAAAGGAATATTGTCGCCCGCTGGCGCAAAGCGTACATCCACCTGGGGATCCCTAAAAGAAATAGGCTGTTTAAACTAATCCCATCTTTGTTGCCTTGCCGATAAGCGTAGCCGTGTTTTTTACTTCAAATTTTTCTAAAAGACTTTTGCGATGGGTATTTACAGTGGGGATACTGATAAAGAGTTTTTCCGATATCTCTGCATTGGTAAATCCTTCGGCAATTAATTGTAACACTTCTTTTTCACGCCGGGTGATCATCGGTTGCAACGTGCGGGATTCTTTCAATGAATGAATCGCTTCTCTACTGAAATAAGTATTGCCTTTTAGCACAATATTTATGGCTTCCAGCAATTCCATTTTTGTGGCGTTTTTCAGTACATATCCTGACGCGCCGTTATCCATCATGTTACGAATAATGGCCTGTTGGTTAAATGTACTGAGTCCGAGAACCAATACTGCAGGATATAATAGCTTTACCTCTTTGCACAATTCCGTTCCGCTTTTATCAGGCAGGCTCACATCCATCAGTATTATATCAGGTTGCTGCTGTTTCAGGAAACTCAGGCAGGATAGGGCATTGGTAGCATGGCCCAGCCATTCGATATCTCTTTCATTATATAATAAAGAACGTATGCCCTCTATTACCATATAATGGTCATCTACTATAAAAATACTTGCTCTCATTAAATTGTAATTTCTATCATAACAGAAGTTCCTTTCCCGGGCGAAGATTGAATATCAATCCTTCCTTTTAAAAACTCAACACGATTTTGAATGTTCCGCCAGCCAATTCCATCCACTTGTTTCAGCAGATTAGTATCAAACCCTTTTCCATCATCTTCTACAGTAAGAGCCAGTAATTTCTCCTGCTCAGTTGCATGTGCCTGTACCAGCACATTTTTTGCGGCAGCATGTTTGATGGCATTATTCACTAACTCCTGCACAATGCGGTAAATGGTAACGGCAGCGGTTTGTTCTATCGGCCGTTTTTCCATTTCAATAGATTGATAAACTATATGCAATACGCCGCTGCGGTTGATTTCGTTACAAAATTCCCTAAGAGCCGTATCCAGCCCGTATTTTACCAGTACTTCGGGCATCATGTTGTGTGCAACACGGCGCATTTCTCTGATCGAACTATCCAGCATATCAATGCTGCGCTCAAAAGCCTGCGTATTGTCAGGCAGCATGATTAAATTTTCTTTCATATTACTTAAAGAATATTTGATACCGCTTAACATGCCCCCCAATCCATCGTGCAGGTCTTTGGCCAGGCGGATACGTTCCTGCTCTTCGCCTTTTAGCACAGCTTCTGTGGCGGTGAGTTGTGTTTCGGTTTCCAGTTCATATATCCTGGCCTGCTGCAATTTTCGACGACTCCTGTAATTGTGATACGTAAGTAAAGAAATAACGAGCAATCCTATGGCACCCGCAACCAGGAAATAAATAAGATTGCTTTTCTGCCTCAGTTGCGCTTGCTGGAGTTTTATTTGTGTTTCTTTTTTTTCTGTTTCAAATTTCTTTTCTAAAAGCAGTGTTTTGTTTTGAATTTCCTCTCCTCTCAATCTGGTTTCTATAATGGATGCGCTGTCTAAATACCTTTCCGCGGTCACTACGTCGTGCAAGCCAAATAAAATACCTGACATTACCTTTAAATTTTCAATACTTTCTTTCTTCAAACCAAGGCTGTCCGCTATTTTAAGTGATGCTGAAATATAGTTTTTCGCTGTTTCAAAATCTTTTTTTAAAAGATAATAAAGTGCCATGCCCCTTCCTGCTATTACCTCCCCTTCGATATCGTTTATCTGTCTGCTAAGTGTCAACGCGGCTTCATGATATTCTCGCATTCTGTCCGCATCGTAGCGATGAAAATAAATATTGCCGGTCCCTATCAGGCAGGCAAGCTCCAGTGCTTTATATCCTGTTTTTGCAGCAATAGCGAGCCCTTCTTTGTAACAGGCTAAAGCCGAATCATTATAATTGAGCGATTGATAGTTATTGGCCAGGTTAAGTAGAGCCTGCCCCAGTTCTATTTCCTTTTCCTCCGCTCTAAAATAATGGACCGCCTTCCTTCCATAGGGAAGCCCCTTTTCATATTGACTTAAATGATAATATATACTCTGGATAAGGTCGTTCATCCGTGCAGAAAAATAGGGATCGTTTATCTTTTCAAAATACTTTTTGGATGCTTCATAATAATAAACCGCGCTATCATATTGCCCAAGAAAAGTAAAGCTGTTGCCGGTATTAGCCGTTGCTTTCGCGATAATTAGAATATCATTCAGCTCTTTTGCAATTTGTATGGATTGCCTGTTGAGCATTAAAGAGCTGTCAGACTTCCCTTTTGCATTTAAAATACCTGTATAGTTTGATATGAACTTTATGATGCCTCTCTTGTAATTCAGGTTTTTGCTCAGGTTACCGGCCTGTAAATAGAAGATGGCTGCTTTTTGCGGGTCGTTCTGTTCGTATTGGTTGCCGATATCAATATACAGCAGCACTTTGTTGGTGTCTTCTTTAGCCTTGGATAATAAATTCAAGAGGCTGTCTTCATTCATGATGGCCTGACCCTGAAAGTCAACAGTTATAAATCCCGCAAATAATAGTAGCAGTATTTTCCTCATATCCCAAATTACCGTTTTTACGCTACAGCAAAAAAAGGAATCAAACCCTCTATTTCCTATCATATTTTTTAATGATTTTCTGCCCAGGTCCTGAAAAATCACCCTTTTTAATGATTGACCAGGCTTGCGGACAAATCTAGTTTTACAACATAAAATTTAAGAATAAAATGAAATCAATATTTCTTCTCTTAGCCACATTTGCCGTTACAGGCCTCTTTGCGCAGAATAAAGAGATCTACGGAAAGTTTATCAAAAATGACGGGGCCAGAATAAAAGGGACTTCTACCAGGAAATTATTTGAGGATCAGGTAATTATTACCGGTTATACCGGTGGCTCCGACAACAGCGCCACTATTGAAATTGAAGTTTCCACAGGTACTTATGTAGCCGAGTTTCGTAACATGATGAATGCGGCCGGCACGCCCGGCCAAACGATTGTGCCGAATACAAAACCCTCCATTGCACCCACCGCCTTAAAAAAAGACATCGGTATCAACAAAACACCCATTGTACAGATGCAGCAGGTACAGCCTAAAATAACGAGCGCGGAGCTTAGTGTTGTAGATAATAGACCCGGTCAATCGCCACAATACCAAATTGCCTCTAAAATTGTCCTGCAGGATATAAAAGTTGAAAGTTGTACAGATGATTTAACAAGTGGCAAAACCAAAATAAAACTGAAGGCCAGCCGCATTGGCTGGATTTATTATACTTATAATATCAAAGGAGCCATGACCTCTTCCAAATCAGGATGGGACACTGTCGCGGGGCAGGCATGGAATAATTTTTAACGACTGGCAATAGTATACATGCGAAAACAAATCATTTCATTATGCATACTGCTGGCTGTAGTGGCGGCCAGTTGTAAAACCGTACCCGTTACCGGCCGCAGGCAAATAAACTTAGTACCGGATGCGATGATAACAGCAATGGCACTAACCGAATATGATTCGGTAGTAAAAAACAGCGCTACGCTTACCCAATATGATGAACGGGCACAGATGGTAACAAGAGTAGGTACAAGGATCCAACAAGCAGTAGAAACCTACATGCGGCAAAACAATATGAGCAAAGACCTCAGGAATTTTAAGTGGGATTATAACACCATTGATGCCGCTACAGTAAATGCCTGGTGTATGCCCGGCGGTAAAGTGGTGGTGTACACAGGGCTTTTGCCGTATACAAAAAATGAAAACGCGCTGGCCGTGGTAATGGGACATGAAATTGCACATGCTATCGCCCGGCATGGCAACGAACGTATGAGCCAGGGTTTGCTCATCAACCTGGGTGGTGTGGTATTGCAGGAAGCATTGAAAGAAAAAAAGATCGAAACACAGGCGTTGTTTCTCGGACTATATATGGTAGGTTCTAATCTTGCGCTGGCATTGCCCAATAGCCGTATGCAGGAAAGCGAAGCCGATAAACTTGGGTTGATTTTTGCCGCTATCGCCGGCTATGATCCCGGGGAAGCCATTCCCTTCTGGCAACGTATGGCCGCGGACAATAAAAACAAAGTGCCGGAATTCCTATCTACACACCCCTCGGATGAAACCAGGATTAAAAAACTATCCGCATTGATTCCTGAGATAAAAGGCAAATACTACCACCAACCATAAAACGAACCCAATGAGCAAACTGTTTTTATCAACCATTTTCTTGTTATTAGCCATGCCATCTTACACGAAAAAAAATACATTCGGCAGTATCAATTATGCTGTTCCCGCCGGTTGCTCAAATTATTTTAGCCTATAAAATTTCAATTATGAAGAGGGCACTCATCTTATTTCTGTTCATTGCTGGTAATAATCATCCTTTTTAACGATTGACCGGTCTCAATGACCCATCTATTTTTACAGAATAATAATTAATACAGAAAATAATGAAAAAAATAATTACCATTTTAAGCGCCTTTTTAATTATAACCGGTCTTAAAGCGCAAAAGACAAATGTGCAAAAAGAAACAGTAAAACCAGTAGCTGATACACTGGTGAAAAACAGGGTTGACAAGCAATTGGGGAAAACAGGAAGTAAGAAGGATGCAAAAATTGCTCCTGCCTTAAAATATGCACCAGCTTCAAAAGTAGCTCCTGTATCAACAAAAACTGCCAAGCTGGCCCCTGTTCATAAATAACCGGCCGTTCATAGTATATGTTTTTTAAAAAAGTAATTTACCAGCCGATAGATATTGAAGTAAAAGATAGCTCTCTGCATGAGCGTGGTGTATTTGCCAGAAAAAATATTAGCAGGGGTGCTCTAATAGAAGAAGCACCTGCTGTTTTTTTATCAGGAGAAGAAAAGGAACTGCTGCGTCATAGCCCGCTCTTTAATTATTATTTTCTGGTACATGATGCCCTTTACCCGGCCGTATTCGGATTCGGCTATAGCTCATTTTACAGGCATTCTCCGCAAGCCAATGCTTTTTATACATTTTTTCCTAAATGGAATAGCATTCGATTTCATGCATATGAAAAGATAATGGCCGGCGAAGAAATCACTATCAATTATAATGGCCGCCCTAATGATGACACACCTGTGTATATTTCTTGACAAAGCTGATGCAAAGGAAATTATACATAAAGAAGGTAAAAGGCAAGGGGCGGGGCGTGTTTTGCAACAGGCCCATTGCGGCAGGTGAAACTATAGAAGTTTGCCCGGTAGTAGTGGTTCCGGCCGATAATACGGAAACTATTCAACGCACAAAACTTTCGGATTACTGCTTTTGTTTTAACCGGGAAGAAAATACCCTTTCATTGGTAATGGGCTTTGGTTCAGTGTACAATTACGCCCGGTATCCTAATGCCCTATACATGTTGTACCCGGCGCTTAAAATAATGATTTATACCGCTGTTAAGGATATTCCTGCTCATATCGAAATATGCATTAACTACAGCGGTGAGTATGGCCGGGATTACGGCAACTGGTTTAGTGACAGGGACATTATTCCTGTTTGAAATTAAAATCATCTTTTTTAATGATTGCCCTGTCTTTTTAGGGTATCTACTTTTACAATATACAGAAACTGAAAACAGCCGCTTTGTACATATACAATTCCGAATATTTTAAAACAAGCGCGGTTCAGTCTTCAAAGCCAATATTAATGGAAGTGTCGTTTTGCTACGAAATTGGTGAGAACCCTGGCTTTCCTGAAAGACTGTTCATCTATTCCCTGAAAAATTATGATGATCTGAATGCACTGCGAAAAATGTTGGAATAGTTTTCAATCAATTATATCAAACTTTTTATTATTTATGAAAAGGCTATCCCTTATTACCATTTTCTTATTGTTTGCAATGATTGCATCAGCACAGTCAAAAAACCCAGGCACAACAAAAGAAATGCAGGATAAAATAAAACAGGCACAACAACAACTGGACAATCTCACGCCTGAACAAAAAAAGATGATGGAACAGATGGGTATGTCTACCAAAGTTCCTTCCATACCTGCTGGTGTTACTAATGCGGATATGAATGCGGCTGTGACCGGAGGCGGAGCATTTGATGTACCGGGAAAAAACGCGGCGCTTATTGGCGCTATTCCATCAATAACGCTTACAGCGGCAACTATGCCTGCGTATATAAAATCGCTCAGCGATTATATTGAAAAAAACGTGGCGAGCGATGCGAAAGAACTAGGTCAACATGTGTATACGTATTTTAA
The DNA here is from genome assembly GCA_964528095.1 of uncultured Terrimonas sp. Lineage (GTDB taxonomy): Bacteria > Bacteroidota > Bacteroidia > Chitinophagales > Chitinophagaceae > CAZGSG01. Next base: position 15,908 of record CAZGSG010000060.1, on the reverse strand, counting down.
AACCAATAAATACAATACGGAAGCAATAGGCAATGAAGCCGTTGGTTTTTGGACAATAGGCCGCCAGGAAATTGCCGTGTACATAATGGGCAGGGCTTGTACCGACAACGCATCGGATGCAGATCTGCTCAGTAATTTCGCTGCCATGCTAAGTATGGGCGGAGCGCCTCATCGTGCCATTCCGTTGCTTGAGTATCTCAGCAAGCAATATCCTGATAATACAACCATTCTCAACAACCTGGGGCAGGCCTGGTTTTACCTTGGCGAGATAGCCAAGGCGGATGCTTATTTAGAAAAAACGGTACGGGCTTTTGCGTATCATCCACAGGCAAACTATACCCAATGCCTGATACAGCAAAGTAAGGGCAATACCGCCAAAGCAATTGAGAAAATGAAAAACTCACTTAAATACAGTTTTTCATTGGATAAAATAAACATGTTGCGCAAACTTGGTTATAAGATAACGGGCCGTGATATGCGCATCCCTTTCCGGCCCGACCCCGACCCGCTGGGGTTAAGAAAATTCATACGCCCCGAGGCGCCAACTTCTTATGAAGAAGAGCTCAAGCTAAGTGCCGATTGGGATGCTTTTCAAAAACAAACAAACGAAAAAAGCATGTCGCTGGCAAAGGAGTTGATTCCATATCAACAAGCTGCTATTCAACAAGCGCAAAAATCGTATAGCCAATACCAAAAAGGCGGAGAAAAAGCGATGATTAATAATTCATCAGCGTCGGAAAATCTCTTCAGAAAAACTGCGGAAAAAAACCTGGAAGAAATGAATAAGGATGGTGGTGCAGGTTACCGGCTCAAAAATGCGAAAGCCGGGGTAGATGCATTGAACAAAGACTTCGGTGTAAAAGATGAGGCCCAACGAAAAAAATTAGAAATACAGTACAGTATAACCGCTGATAAAGAAACAGAACTGGCTAAAAAGGGTGAAAATATAGGTTTCGACAATTGCACGGTGCAGGAAAAATATAGCGAATGGGTGTACAAAAATTACAATAAGCCATTAGAAGAAGCCTACAAGAACTACCTGCATCAATTGTATTTAAAAATAACCGAAGAGTTGTACTGGCAGCAATTTGTGCTGGATGACGCTACATTTGAAGCAGCAAAAATAGCGGCAAAAAAAGAATGGCTGGCAGCCATCAGTAACTCAAGGTATATCGCTACCAAAAAATATGGCAACTGTGCGCCGCAGGAAAATAAGGGCTCCCGTTATAAGCTGGCCGATTTTGATGATATGCACTGTGCTTTTATCTCTATCCTTGACTTTGGCGTGTACAAACAGGTAGTGGAATGCGGCAAAATGCATGTGGAATTTGATGCCGGGAAATTGAATGGCAATTTCGATTTCAAATCTGACAATACAGGAAAGGACCGTTTTGTAAAAGGTACTTTAGAAGCCACGGTAATTGACAAATCTGTTTCTGCGGGGAAGGGCCCATTGCAGGTAGGCGCTTCCGTAAAAGCGGGAATGGGTATGGAGTTCAGCAGCCGGGGAATAGAAGATGTATATGCCACCGGGGAAGCTTCCATAAAGACCGGCTCAAATACTGTAGGCGACCCTTCGGGTATTGTGAATGACCCGAGCGTGAATATTACCGTTTCAGGACGTATGAGCCTTATTTCGGGTAATATGTCGGGATGTATTAGCGGGTTTGGCAAATGACCTTTGGCATAAGATATTATGTGGATTTAAAAAATCAACTTTTAATTATAGGCAATGAAAAAATTAATTCTTTTCAAAATAATGACCGTGCTGTTGTGGATGCAATATGGTTTTGCGCAGGATTGTAAAACCAATGCTGATCTAGATGCTGTACCCGGCAAATATCTCACCGCGGCTCAATATCCCTGGCCTGCGGCAAGAGCCGAATATTTTAACAAAATGGCTACGCCAGCTGATAAAGCAATGGCAAAACAAACGCTGGGACAAATAGAGAAAATTGAACAGCAAAGCCATGCAGGCTTTAATCTTACAGGAGGCAATTGGGAAAACTATTACTCTACCGAAGGTTATGGATATGCAGGTAATACCAAACTCGGTCAATATACTTTTCAATCCGCCCTCTATGAATTTTTTTGTGCGAAAGGAAAATTAGTAAGAAACAGCGAGTACAATGCTGTTTTGCGGATATTCGTAAATGCAATACCTGTAAATACCCTGCGCCGCTTTATTGGAACACCCTTTGGCAGCAGTATGGGTAATTATGATTTTGGTTTCCAGTATTCGGATTGGAAAAACCACAAACCTGTAGACGTACAGGCTCAGCTGATTACGCTGTTTACTTATATTACCTGTAACAGTCAGCCGCTTATTAATGCGATCAACTCCGGCAACAATTTTTTCCAGGACACACCCGATAAGGAAATCCGGCCCAACAATCGTAGTAATTATATATATCGCTATTGGTTTGTAAAGAAAAATAACCTGCCTGTATTACTGCCGGTAAGCCGCAAAGAATATTTACAAAGCCTGTTGGAATATTATGAAAGAGAAAAATTACACTTTCCCAAACTGGTAGAAAAATTGGCGAATGATCATGACAATGGTGTAAAGCAGTACAGTACTTGGGAGGCTGATGTGGCGGATAAAATTACCGTTGTTAAGAAAGTATTAAGCGAACACAACGAAGAATGGCTCGACCTCCCCGCGGTAATAAATCGTATCGAAGACGCGTCACAAACTTATCAAAACAAATTAGCGGAAAGAACCAATTATAACAGGTTTTGGAAGTTCTATGATAAGGAAAATAAAAGTGAAGCGCTTTATAGGTACAACCCGAACTATTTTAAAACAGTATCGACAGGTTCGGCAAAGCCGCAAATTGTAACTATTGCTTTTCGCTATGTTACGATATTGTCATCACTTAGAATATTAGATAACTTTACAAAAAACTTCAACTTTGAGGCAGTAAAAAAAATATTGGAATAAATTTAATTACCAATTAATACCACTACTGTTGCGTTGTTTTATATAGAGGTTCTCTGAACTTCTTGGTGGTTCTGGATTTCAGGGGAATTTAGACCGTCGGTGATTTGTAAAGCAGTTAAAACCTGATTCCATTAAAAGGAAATAAGTTTCCCTTGATTCTGCAACAGTCGATCAATTCCCTTCCTTCACCCTTATTCCCAAAAAATTTGGTACCGGCCGATACACTCTTTGTTTCGATAAATTCCTATCCTCACCAGCGCTCCCCGAAGTGATATTATCACCCGCAGGTACGTTGATCGCAGGAAAATCACCACGCGTAGACAACATCGACGTGGAACCACCGCCATCACACATAAATACATCCGTACAATTATAATACTTCACCATCATGTCCGCGATCTCATAAGTTGCAAACATCGGCGACTGGAACTCGGCGATATACAGTTGATTCCCGTTCAATCCAATGATCGTCTTTTTCTTCGGATTGGTCTTTGAACTGCCTGAAGGAAGACTGGCATAAGGAACAGGTTTTCCATTTTCCGCAATGATATATCCACCGATGGCGAATTGCGCGATCCCTCTTTCAAACGGGGGAACATCTTTCGTATGCACCAGCATGATCTTGCCTGTCGATGTATTCACCAGGAAAGCATCCAGGTTATCGTGATCAGGATCGGGATCTTCCACCTTTGAAAGTACGGTGCCATTCGAACTCTGCCAGAATCCAAACACATCCGTGCAGGGGAATTTATAGGGCGCCTGCGGTACCGCTTTTCGCTTCGAAGGATCGTCAAGCGGGAATGGTTCCTTTACATCAAACCAGTTGCCATTGATATAGATATCATAACCGGGATAAAGCATGCTCCACTCCGGTAGTGTATGAAGAGGGAAGTTCCGGATCTTGTATTGCGGCTGGTTGTCTGCAAAAAGATCTTTACAGGTGCAGGGCCGGTTATTTGTTTTCATAAAATCCCGTACCCAGGCCCTGGTCTTGTTATTGGAGTATTGTTTGTACTCGTCAATGACCAGGTTGGTGTCGATAGCGACTGGTCTTGTATCCGGTGTAAAGAATTCTACCTTGGTATAGTCGATTACCTTGCGTACCATGCCGCGTAAGTTGTCGTAGGTGTGTTTGCCCCCGGAACCATCTTCAATGGTCACGCAATCGGGTAGCTCTGCTTCGGTGATCACGGGGATCGAAAGTTTGCGTTTACCCCGCGCCTTTAAATAATCGATCATCAAAACCGGCCGATCAGTAATTACAAAATTGGCGCCCCGGGCAAATAGCCAGTCCCAATCTCCGCGACCATCATTCATAGAACCGGGCTTTGTTAACTTCCTCGGCGCTTTTGGGTTTAGCGCATCAAAACTGCCACCGCCATAATCACTCGCTGATTCGCCCCCTCCCGATGGCGACTGGTCTTCATCAGCATCGTCATCGAAATCTGCCGACAGGGATTTGGCAGCTACGAGCGATGAAGTGGAAGGAGTAGAAGTCTCTTTGGAAAAACCGCTGGCTGTTTCGTTCAGAAAATAATATTCACGGTAATTGAATTTACAAAAGAGTGGCGGTGGTTGGTTGACATTATCTTCGGCGATCACACCCTGGCTATCTTCCGGCCAGAAGGTATAATTCCCTACGCGTTTGTTTCTATTGATCGCTTTGGGCACAAAGCGCAGGATAGGGTCATACGCAACCTTATAGGTTAGCTCAATGCCGCCGATGCCTTCATTCAACCAGTTGCCCACGTACCTCGGCATCCGTGGCGTATCCCATCCAAACGCAACAGGAGTATATAAAAAATCATTCAACGAAATACCTACTTCATCCAGCAACTCCTGAAAATCATCCGCGTCAAGTTTACCCTTGATCACCAGCTGGTGTAAAGTACCTGTTTCTTTCGCGATTTTGAGCGCGCTTTTAAGAGTGGGCGTCAACAGATCAGAAATGCTGCCATCGGGATTTTTGGTGATCCATTCTTTAATGTCCAGGTTCACGATCGCTCTCCCTTTCAGATAAATCAGTGCCTGGCGGATACTCACCATGCGGAGCCCCGTTGGATTACCAAACCGGTCTTTGAGCTCCATCTGTTGAACCTGCGCCCAGGTATAATCCCGCAACTTGCCGGAACCGGTAGTGATACGATCCAGGCATTGATCATGAAAAGCTACCAGCGTATCATCTTTTGTAAGACGCGTATCGAGTTCAACCATATCTGTGCCGGCAGCACAGGTAAGATCATAAGCCGGAAATGAATTTTCCGGTACATCTTTCCAGTATCCTCTGTGCGCAGCAACGATAGTATAGTCGGGATAACTCAACGGGTTTCTGATGGCCTCGAGTACCGTAGAAAAAGGAAGTGTTTGAAAGGACGCAAAGGGTAGTGGTAATCGTAGTCCCGGTATCTTTACAGAGCTTACCGTTGCATTGGTAACAGATAGTTGAACAATGACCGGGCAGGGGTAGGTGATGAGTTGGCGGAATCCTTCGCCATAGTTGAATTTGGTGATATGTTCGGCGGCAATAGCAGCTTTTTTATATTGATCACCTGCCCAGGTAGTACCAAACAGATAAGGTGTAAAAGGATCTGTTGCTGCCCCGATCGTATAGTTTACGGGATCGCCTTCATACTTCGAGGAACTCTTGTTGAGTGCTACCGAATACAACTTACCTCCCAGGTTGCCGGGTCGTTTCGGGTCGAACTGAAAGACGGTGAGCTGCACACTTCCCTGTTGCGACGCAGGTATCGTACAAATGATACCACCGGCATTGTCCGGGGTCAATGAAAATAAAGCTCGCAGGCTGACGGTAGCAGGACACTCATAGATCTTTTGTGCAAAAGATAAACCCTGCAACAAAAGGATAACTACTCCTGTCAAAAGAAAACATTTCATATTGCATTGGTATTTTCAGTGAAGAAGGAATCGATATGATCGATCGATACTGTTATAAAAGCAGAAGTTGACATCTGTATTATTTTGCTTTGATCATTGCTTTCAATTCTTCCAATTGGGCTGCAAGGTTTTTCACCTGTTGCGCCTGTTTTTGCAGTTCGGTGATCTGCGCTTCCTGGTCCTTCAGTTTTTTGTCCTGCTCAATGGCATAGAGCGTTAGTTCTTCTATCTTTTCAAGAAATTTTACATTCATATCCTTCAATGAGTAACCTTCGGCTTTCACTTCGTTTTCAGATGCGATACCGGGTAGGTGTTGATATGTTTTGATAAAACGTTCGACTTCTGAAAGTGGTAACAAACGATGGCTCCCTTTAAATACATAATCGGCCCATTGAGAAACAGGTGCTACAGCATAGTCTTCTGAAAGTATACCGCGGTGTACAAACAGGTCGTACTTGGCTGAGTTGGCATCCGAGATCGTTGGCGGCGTTGTATTTTCAAAGCCCATGATGATATTGCCATCGGTCTTCAAACGCATATTGCCTTTCTTATAAGATCCCAGGATCAGGTCGTCATTGGTGGTAGTGCCGATCCAGGGTACACCTAAATTGCTATGGCTGATGGTGAATATTTCATGCCTGCCCTTATCATCCGTATTGCAAACAAAGTTAGTTCCACCCTGCGCCCAGAATTGTACTAACCGGTCGGACCATGTTTGCCCCGCTCCCACAATATCGATGCCGTCTGAGAACCGCTGATAGGCAATGGTTCCGTTGTCGGTTTTTGCTACGTCTGATCCGAGCTGGATATATCCCGCTTTTGGGATCTTGAGAACACCGGGAATATTAAAATCGCCACCAAAGCTTACATCTTTCTTAAATGTCACTTCATCATTGAAGATGGATTTTCCGCCTACATGCAGGCTCGCGGCCGGTTGGGCAACACCAATACCGACATAACCATTTCCCTGGATGCGCATCAGTTCCATTCCATCATTATTCGTTCCTCCCGAGAAAAACACATGAGATGCACCCAGGTCAGTTCGATAATTTAATTGGTGCGCGGAAACACCAAAGCCATAACTTTTTAAAAACAGGTTCAGTTTGGAAGTAAGATTACCAGAGAAATTGATCTCATCCCGGAAAAAAGCATTTCCATTTACATGCAGGTTATAAGCAGGCTTGGGTTCATTGATGCCAACCCAACCAATATGGTCCCCTTTATTGAGAATCATAAACCGGCTGGCTTGAGTTAGACCATGAATCCGGAAATCAGTTCCGTCACTTTGATGAAAGGTGCCGGTATTCTGGATATCGAGACATTTGCAATCACTCTGGGCAGAAGACGTCAACGAAGTTCCGCAGCAAAGTAAAAATGATACGATCCTAAGGAAGTTGATATAGTTCATAATAATAGTATTAAATAGATTGGGGAAAAAGTGTAGTTACGGGAACACGTAATTTTTGTGCGGCATTTTTAAGTACTTCTTATTTGCGCCATGTTTCCGTGGTAATATTTATAAAACTTAGGGTGTAGGAGGCTTGACCATTTCACTAATATGTAACCACTCTGCCTGCTCCTCGGACAATGGCCAGTTATAAAACCGGATATCGTCGAGTGAGCGGGCGGCGTTTATTATGGGATGGTCGCCCGGTATCGAATTTGGATTACCCAGGCCGGCAATGGTCAACGCTTCATACGATTGCGGGTTGAAATAGTTCAGGCGAATGGCTTTCTCGCCATTGGGCTTATATACAACGACGCGCATGGCGTTTTCCTTTTGCGCAAGGATCACATGATACCAGCCTTTCATATCCTGGAAGGAAACGGGATCCCATAGCCAGAGTTCCCAGGGGCGGGGAGGGCGCATTGGCATAAACCGGTTTACAACCAGCCGGTCGCGGACATAACTCAATCCGCCCATCACTTTATTGTTGGAAGAAAAAAATACAAACTGGAACCGGTGATCTTCATCCGTGAAAGGAATACTGCCATCATCAGGAGGATATAAACTTTTATCGATGTATGTCCAGAAGGAAATAGTATACCCTTTTAACAGATCATAAGCAGGCAGTACCTTCTTGCCAACGGTTTGAACACTGCTATAAAAAGGTATAAGGCCAATATTGCCAACGGAAGTAAATTCAATGGAGTTGTCGGCCTTTCCAAAACGATCGGTGACGAAGTATACGCTCTTGCTGGAATAGGAATCGCGCTCAGATTGCAGATCGCGAAGAAATGCTGCGGGAGTGGATGCAGCTTTGCTACATGGATAGTACGCAACGGGTGTGCTCAACACGGGATACGCCCAGTCGGGACCGAGGCCTGCATAAGTTTCTTCGAGCGAATTGTACCAGTCGGCGTTCCGATACTTGTTGATCAGTGTAACATTATTACCAAGATTATTATTATAAAACCGGAGATTCCATAGTTTACCGGTAAAGGCAGCAGACATGATGCTGGCAGTATCGCGATCCTTTCCCGTTGGCACGCTTGGAGCCACTGCAATTTGTGACAGCGATGTCAGTGCGACGGCCAACGGATCGTAAGAACGGATATCGGTTCCCGAAAAACAATACGAATAAGATTGAATCCGATACTGGCTCGCCTCCATAGTAGAAAAAAAACTGATAAAATACCATCCTTTGGTATTGATAGGTATCCGTAAGGCCAGTGCTGATGGACCGGCTGTTGTAACATAAAGCGAAAGGGCCTGGCCGCTGGTCCCACTAGGTCCAAGCACTAAATTAAACGCAGGAAACTGAAGAACGGGAGCTCCATATTCCCGGGCCAATAATTCCGCATCGACGTTGATCCAGAAGCTCATACCAAACATACTTGTTTTGAAATCGACTCCCTTGTAAAGATTGTCAATGCTGATATGGGAAGGCTGCCGCTTGGATTTGTTGATACAGGATGCGCCTGTTATAAACTTGTCGACCTGGTAGATGGCGGAAAGGTCGTCGACACTGCCATTAAAAAAGCTGCCATGGTGTCCATTTACAGAAATGTCGTAGAGGCGGAGGATCTTTGATCCTTCGCCATCAAGCGGGTAATGGGCGAATACATTGGGATCCGCGGGAATAAAATTTTGTTGAGCAGTTGCTGTATATATGGTCATGATAAGACACACCCAACTCATCATCGTTCGCTTCCCGGAGGAATAATGGATAAAAAGAAATGAGAATTTATTCATCGCGTATAGTATTAAATAAGACTTTATGCCAAGGAATTTACGCCGTTGTGGTGTTCCTCACAAAGTCTCTCACCTCTCTAATAATCTACACCAGCAACTGATCATCGAACCTTTTCCTTACGAGTTCTAAAAACAATCGCTGCCAATTCCCTTAGATCGGTTGCCTCGGACACCAGTAAAAATTTCTTCTTCGAAATACTGTAGCCGAATATCAATAATGGTGTGACAGGTTAGTGTGTATTTATTCATTCCATGTTTCCCTAGCAATCTCCTTCACTTACGGGTCCAGTGGATCGAGCCAGCAGATACCGAGCGAAGTTTTTACCGGGTAATATTCCAGTTCAAACGCGTTGAGACGCCTGATCTGTTCGTAAGGTACATGCGCGATCTCTGTTTCGCAACGTTGCGAGAACTTACCATTGAAAATATAATTCGCATGGGCTTCACTTGTCACACACAATACTTTTTTATCCGAAGGCATACCACTGCGGAAAATGATCCGGTTGCCATTTCGCATATTGGTCGTTGTGTGCCGCGCGTGAGGGTCCACAAAAATGGCGCTTGCAGGAACACCACATTCTTCCTCCAGGTATTTTTTCATTTCAATTGCCTCCCCATAGGGTGTATGGAAAGGATGCACATATCCGCCGCTGACAATAATGAAAGGGGCCTTCCCTTTTTTGTATTGCGTTGCGGCCAGCTTGCAGCGAAGTTTGCCATAAGGGCTGATAGGCACATAGTCCACGTCGGGGCCTTCGCCCAGCACCAGGATACACGAATAAGGATAACGATTAAAATTGGTTGACCGCACTGCTGCTATTGCCGCCTGATTCGTTATGGCAAGCGGTTCGTGACGTACCGACTCATCGCGGTCATTGATGTTTAATAGTTCAAGAGAGATCTCAAGTAATGGCTCGAAGAAAAGTTTCAATGAGTCAGCACGATAATTGGCAATCTGAGTTAACATCTCGCGCACAAGTGTGGTATAATATTGACCCCGCACATAGTAGGAAGCGGAATCGATCTTCGCATACCGGAACCCATGTCCCAGGGCATAGCCATTTATAATATAGTTCATTTCGTCAGCTACATCCTGCCATGCATGCGTGATCAGTGAATCAGCTGGTAAAGCCGCATACTGTTCAAAATATCCGCACGTACGCATATCACTGTCGACGATCTTTCGAAAGACAGCGTTTGTTTTATAGGCTTTCTGCAATGCTGTCTTTATCACCGCATTTTGCTCGTTCGTCCAGTAAAAAGCCTGGATGAAACAGCCAATGCTATCCTTGCATGATGAAACGATCTGTTGCAGCGCCTGCTTGTATCCTGCCGCGATCGCATGAAGCGACGGCTCGGCATTCAGCAAACGGGCAACATCGGGCGTGGTCTCGAGCAACGTGAGGAAATAAAAATTTTTGTCCTGGATCTTGCTTCCACTGTTCATAAAACGATAAGCACGGTTGAATCCATTAACAGGCTGCGCGGCGCAGGAGAGCGCAAGCAGGAAAAAAACAAAAGCAATCACTGTTTTCATAATGCAAAAAAGACTTGTTTAGTAATTTTTATTTTGAGTCAGCTTGCCTTTGCTAAGATCGATCTCCACCTGTGGTATCGGCAGGTATTCGTGTTTATCGGCAGTAAAGCCGGCGCTCGAAAGATAGGTGCGGCGTGCTTTTTCGGTTATAAAATAACCATTGATAACGGTTGATGCGTCACCCCAACGGACGAGGTCAAAGAAACGATGGCCTTCCAGGTTTAACTCCAGTCTCCGCTCCAGCTTCAACCCGTTGAGCGCTTCCGTAGCTCCACCTGCAAAGGGGATGGGATAAGGTTCAATAACATAAGGCGCAGCATCTCCCAACGCGGGAGCCAGCTTCTGTATTTTCCTGCTGTTCTTTGCGCGGTTGCGGATCATATTCACAAGTGTTATACCACCATCTACATCACCGGCATTGATCAATGCTTCTGCCTTCCAGAGTAAAAGATCGGCATACCGAATGATCGCATAGTTAAGGTCTGTTACACCCTGGTTGCTGCGGTCGTAATGATTGGAAACGGGCGATACCATTTTTTTCTTCGAACTGAAATCGCCATAGATCCCATTGCCTCTTGTCCAGTTGGCGCGATACACATCCTTGAGATAGTCGAGAAAGGGAATGCCGATGCGGGCGATAGAATAATCGAGACGTGGATCGACCGGGTCGGTCGCTGTCACATTTACATCATTCTTTGCTGGCAGTCCGGCGGCCGTTACCTTAAATGCATTTACGAGATTTTGCGACGGTCGGTGGAAACCCTGCGCTGCGGCGGGATAACCATTGCCTAAAGGAGTTGCGATCCTGTTTAGGCGATCACCAACCGATCCGTTCTTATTACCCGGCGCGCCATCGTTGATGGAATGCTGAACGGCAAAGATGATCTCCGGGCCATTGTCATTCTCCGGTGTAAATACATCCTGGTAGTTTGGCATCAGGCTGAATCCGCCTTTCGCGATCACTGTATCAGCGGCTTGTGCGGCAAGACCCCATTTCTTCTGAAAGATATAAGTCTTGCATAAATAAGCCCAGGCAGCGAAACGGGTAGGTCTTCCGGGTTCGCCACCCTTCACGTTATTTAATATTGTTGTGCCCGCGATAAAATCATCCTCGATCTTTTTCCAGATCTCGTTCCCTGATAAGATGGAATTGGAAACATAAAAGTCTTCATTGTTCACAGCCTTTTCGTCGATATAGGCGGGGCGGTCAAAGATCTTTTTTAACTCAAAATAATAATGCCCGCGAAGAAAACGCGCTTCAGCGTTGCGTTGTTGTTTTTGGAGATCGGTGAAACCAGTGGCGGTGGGTAATAAACGAAGCACGTTGTTGCACCGCTTGATACCCTCATAAAGACAGGCCCATTTTCGTTGCGCATCCAGATTGGTAGGCGTGAGGCTGGAGAAGACCTCCATATCATGAATATTGATCTGGTCGGTTGTGCCGGTTGAACCCTTATACGCGTCTCCGGAACGAACATCACCGAAACTCCAGTTGGAAGCCGGGGAATTGTATGCTTCGCCATCGTCAAACTGACCGTCAAGTATCGAATAAGCTCCAATGAGTAGTGACTCGATCCCGTTTTTTGTATTCAACTGGTCTTCGGATAATTCACCCTGTGGCTCCTGCTCCAGGTATTTTTTACAGGAAGACACGGATAGCAGCGCTACTAACAGGAATATTTTAATTGTTGAGGTCATAATTATTTCAGTTTACAGTTTTGCAGTAATACCTACAGTAATGATTTTGGATACGGGATAAATGCCACGGTCTACGCCGAGGTCCAGGTTGCGGTTATCACTACCATAATTTTGCAACCCGACTTCCGGATCCATACCGGTGTATTTGGTACTGGTGAAAAGATTTTGAGCCTGGATGTAAAAACGGATATTAGTTCCCGGACGATTATGAAATGTTTTAGCCGGCATCGTATAACCAAGCTGTAGGGTCTTTACGCGCAGGTAGGCGCCGTCCTGCAGGAAATAAGTGGATGGCCGCGTATCGTTGTTATTATTGGAAGTTGTCAGCATGGGGACCGAAGACCCGGTGTTCTGTGGTGTCCATGCATCCAGTAGCCGCGTGCTCTTATTGGAGTTGTTGGCAAAAAAATCGGTATACCACCTTGTGAACTCATAGATCTTGTTTCCCGATACTCCCTGGAGAAAACCAAGAAAGTCGAACCCTTTATATCCTACACGTATATTAGCGCCATAAGTAATCGTAGGGATGGGACTTCCAAGGAACACGCGGTCATTATCATTGACAGTGCCATCGCCATTGACGTCTTCGAATTTTAGCCGCCCCACATCTTTACCTGGCTGCTGCGCATACTTTGCCACCTCATCGGCTGTCTGGAAGATCCCGATCGCGCGATATCCATAAAAAGAAGCAATGGGTAAGCCAATCACGGTGCGTTGTAATTCCAGGTTGCGGGTCAGCGTATTATTGACGGGGCTGGCGATAAAATTCAGTTCATCTGTAAGGCCGGTAAGTTTGTTTTTGATATAAGCGAAATTGGCGTCGACCGAATAGGTAAACCCGTTACTGCCTTTATTCTTATACCCCGCTTCTATTTCGATCCCTTTGTTCTGCATACTGCCACCGTTGATAAATGGGGCGGTTGCCGAACCAAAGGAGGAGGGGAGTTTAGGTTGTACTAAAAGATCGGTCGTCTTTTTATTAAACACGTCCACCGTTAAATTGATCGTATTATTCAATGCGGTGATATCAAGACCGAGATTGGACTGCGTGGTGGTTTCCCAGACAAGCGACGGATTCCCAACGCGTCGTTGTGAATAACCTGGTTGCGCGGAATTATTGGAACCAAGTATATCATAATAAGTCGTATTTAGGTTGAGTGAGTACGTTGAAAAAGTGGGATAGTCGGAGATCTCCTGGTTACCGGTCTGTCCCCATCCATATCGTAGTTTTATCTCGTTGAAGAAGTAGCCGGATTTTTTCATAAACTTCTCATTCGACAATCGCCATCCTACAGAAAAGGCAGGAAAGAGTTGTGTGTTATTACCATGTGCTAGCCTGGAAGTGGCATCATTGCGCAGCGTAACGGACGCGAGATAGCGGTCATCAAAACCGTAGTTGACCTTTCCGAATTGAGAGAACAAGGCAGATTTGAAACCAGTACCGCTATTGGAAAAATTGAGCTGACCTGCATCGAGTTGCTGGGCAGCAATAAAATTAACAGGAATGGCCTGCCGGCTTGCTGTCAGGTTTTCGCCACTGCGCAGAATAAACTCCGAACCAGCAAGTACATCAAGTGAATGATCACCAAATTTGCGGTTGAACTGTGCTGTATTGCTCCAGGTGGTTATTAATGTATTGCTATTGCCGGAAACGAAACTGCTGGTGTTATTGACCTGTGTTCCTTCCGCATATGTTGGTGTAAATGACCGCGAGTTGAAATTTGTATAATCAACGGCAATACTGGTGGTAGCGGTCAGGCCTTTGATGATCTTCAGTTCGGCAAAGGCTTTACCGAGGATGCGCCATTTTTTATCTACATTATCACGTCCGCTATTGAGCGCGGATAATGGGTTGCGGGTGCCGACAGGCATATTCGGCACAGGCCCGGCATAATTACCATTGATATCATAAACCGGTAGTATGGGATCCACATTGTAGGCAGAACCAATAGGCGTTCCCAGGGCTGCATTTTCTGACGTGTTGTGGTATTCGGTATAGGCAACGCTTGCAAATTCACCTACGCGCAACCGGTCAAAGAATTTATAATCGGAGTTGAAACGCATGGAGTATCGTTTGAAACCCGTGAATTCCAAGATACCTTTTTGATCCAGGTAGCCGACATTAAAAGCCGTACTGCCTTTATCCGTTCCATTGAGAAAACTTAAGGTATGCGACTGGATCAGTGCCGGGCGGAAAATAACAGTGAACCAGTCCGTGTTACCGGCTGATGTGGTCTTTGCTGCGTCCAGGAATGATGGAATAACTGGGTCCGGTCCGGAACCATAAGGATTACCGGCCGGAATGGTCTGGTTGGCATTTTTCAGTGCCTGGAACCACAGGCGTCCATACTGTTCCGTATTCAGCAGTTCGGGTAAATGCGTCGCATTCTGAACGCCAACATAACCATCGTAAAGAAGTTGCGGTCTTCCCGCCTTGCCTGTCCGCGTTGTAATGACAACAACGCCATTGGCCGCCCTTGCTCCATAGATCGAAGCCGATGACGCGTCTTTTAAGATCTGCATCGATTCGATCTCTGCGGGATTCAACGTATTGAGTGCGCCCGTTACGGGTATGCCATCAATAATATAAAGAGGGTCGTTGGAATTGATGGTACCAAAGCCCCGGATGCGAACGGCAACACCACCACCCGGTTGACCACTATTGAGTAATGTGACACCAGCTACTTTTCCCTGCATCGCCTGGTCGATGGAAGCAACAGGAGTTGTTTTCGCATCGGCCAGGTTGAGTATCGATACGGCTCCGGTCAGGTCCTTCTTTTTCTGGCTGGTGTATCCGGTAACAACGACCTGCTCCAGGCTTTTTGCCGATTCCTTCATTTCAACAAGCAGCGAGATCTCGGAATTCGATTTGAACGTGTATCCCGAGAGCTCCTTTGTTTCGAAACCGGTCATGGTGAATAAAAAGCGGTAAGGGCCCCCGGCCGGCAGATCCCTGAAGATGAATTGACCAAGGGAATCCGTTTGTGTATTCACAACAAAATTTGTCGATGTGTTTTTGGCGGAGATATTAACGTCCTGTAAGCGCTCTCCCTTTTCGCTCGTAACAATTCCTTTAGCAGCATTGATGGTTTGCGAAAATACGGGCGAGGTGAGAATGAATGCGCTGATAATAAAGAGCGCTTTATAAATGCTCGTTCTGGCAGTGTGCTGGCAATAGATTGTCATAATCCTTACTTTAGTTTTGGCAATAGAATGCTAGGTATCATTAAACTGATACTTTTTTTTGCAGGCGGTAAACTTTTGCCTACTGACCCGTAATAGTATAATTGTTGTCCTGGTGTCCGACCGTCAATCCGTTTAGTGTGCAAATGGTTTCGATGATCCTTCCCGGAGGATCGCTTCGTCTGATACGACCAATGAAATATTTATCTTTTAACTGGCTTTTGACATAGAGTATCGGGACATGATATTGTGCCGCGATGATATCGAATACTTCTGACAGCGGGTGGTTATTGAATGTGTACCACTCTCCGTCAATAGTAAACGTTGCAGAGGGTTGAGGATCTCTCTGCTGTTTTATCACAGGTTTTGCCGATTTGAAATTTCTCACCACAAAATGGCCCTGCAGGTTTTCAAATTCCTCACCCGGTTTCAGAAAAACGGTATTGGCAGTGTCA